>DATHPL010000309.1:0-21661 GCA_035483915.1 Bradyrhizobium sp. | reverse complement strand
TCGCAATCGCTTCCGAATAGTCATGGCAATTGTAGCCGCACTGGCCGCAATCCTGCTGCGCCATGGCTGCCATCATGCGCCGCCGCAGCGGACGTCCGCCGGCAAGCTTCATGCGATCGGCGATCGGCATGGTCTGATCGTGCCAGGGGGCTTCGCCGTCATCGCCGTCACCGGCAGGCCCCTGCATGACGGCGGCGCCTTGCTCGGCCGACAGCGGCGTCGGAGCCTCGCTTAACAGACCTGCGAAAAAGCCGTTGAGCCAGGAGCGCTGCGCCTCGGAAAACGGCGCGCTCGACGGGATGATCTCGATTTTGGGCGGCGGCGTGATCTGGTTCATGAGGAGGTCTCCGCTTCCGCGAGTTTGCGCAAGCTCTCGCCGTCGTGGCGGCGGGCGAATGTCAGGAAGGTTTCGGACGGGTCCGCGCGATGCGCGAGATAGGCCTTGAGCAGTTTCTCGACAGTTTGCGGCGCGTCCTCGGCCTTGAGGTCATGATAGACCTCCTGGCCGATGTCGGCGTCGGGCCCGAAGCCGCCGCCCGCAAACAAATGATAGCCTTCGACCGTATCGTCGGTGTCGCCGACGGGCACCTTGGCGGCGATGAGGCCGATATCGCTGATGTAATGCTGCGCGCAGGAATGGTGGCAGCCGGTCAGATGGATGTTGAGCGGCGTGTCGACTTCGACGCGGCCGTCGCACCAGTCGCCGATCGCGGCCGCATGCGCCTTGGTGTCGGAGGCGGCAAACTTGCACCCGGCATTTCCGGTGCAGGCGATCAGACCGGCGCGCACTTGCGAGGTCTTGACCGCCAACCCGATTTTTTCGATGGCCTTGACCGCAAGATCGACATTGGCATCGCTCACGCCTGAAATCAGAAGGTTCTGCCAAACGGTCAGACGGATCTCGCCATCGCCGAGATCGGCCGCGATTTTGGCGAGCCCACGCATCTGCTCACAGGTCACCTTGCCAAGCGGCAGCGCCACGCCGATCCAGTTCAATCCTTCCTGTTTCTGCTGGTTGACGCCGATATGAGCCATCCGGTCGAAAGCCGGGCGCGGTGCCATCGCTTCGGCGGGGACGCGCGTCAGGGCATGGCCGAGCTTTGCTTCCACGAGTTCGAGGAATTTCTCCATTCCGATGTTGTCGATGACGTATTTGAGGCGCGCCTTGAGACGGTTGGTCCGGTCGCCGGTGTCGATGAAGGCCCGCACGATCGCATCCGCGACTTTGGTGGCGTCCGCCGGCTTGACGATGATCCCGGTTTCCTTGGCAAAGTCCTTGTGCCCGGTGATGCCGCCGAGGCCGAGCCGAAACCACACGCCGGGTTCGACGCTGAAGCCGTCCTTTACCTCAACAGCGGCGAAGGCGATGTCGTTTGTGTCTTCCAGCACCGCGATTTTGCCCGCGCCGTCGAACGCGACGTTGAACTTGCGCGGGAGGCCGTAGAGCGAACGGTCGTTGAGGATATGAAAATGCCATTCGCGCGCATATTCGCGGGTGTCGATCAACTCCTGCGGATCGATGCCCGCCGTCGGCGTGCCCGTGACGTTGCGGATGTTGTCGGCGCCGGAGCCGCGCGAGCACAGTCCAAGATCCTGAATGCCTTCGATCAGTGCGACCGTGTTCTTGGGCGGAATTTCGCGCACTTGAAGGTTGGCGCGGGTCGTCACGTGGCAAAACGGGCCGCACAGCCGCTCGGCCAGATCGGCGAGGCCGGCGAACTGCCAGTGCTTGAGAATGCCGTTGGGAATGCGCAGGCGGCACATATAGGAGTCTTGCGCCGGGGCGACGTAGAACAGACCGTAATAGCGCCAGCGAAAATTGTCCGCCGGCGATGGCGGCGCGTTGGTCAGCGCCTGTTGCTTCAAGCGCGGATAGGCATCGAAGGGATGCTCCTCGCGCTTGAACTTCTCCTGGTCGACGAGTTTTTTCCCCGAGGCCAGAACCTGGTCCTGCGCCTTGATGTGCGCGGCCTCCGGGCCGACTGGCTCGGCATTGGTCCTGGCGCCGCCGCCCAGGCCGCGCCCGACCTTGCTGATCTGCAAGCCCGTCGTGAAACCTTCGAGGTAACGCTTCTGCTCGTCGGTAAATTCGACCGAGAGGGTGTCAATCTTCATGGCGCGTAACGAAGCTCCTGCTGCCGCAAATTTGCGGCCTTCACGGAAAGGCACCTGGCGGAGCAAGCATTGGTTCGGTGAAAATCACCGACCCCTGCTTCATCCAGCCCGACCAGCTTCGTTGCTGTGAGAGTCCATCTCGGACGAAAGCCAGCGGGCATCGGCGTGCTGGCTGCACTGCAACATACAAGTTGTGTGCCACAACGATTCCTGAGCGGAATAGATGCGTTTTCAATATCTTATATGAAGAATATGAAGTTCCGTTGGGCCCGACCGATCTATGAATTTGGGCAGTACGCCCAAAAACTAGCCGAGCTCAGTAATTGCCTATTTTTCTTTCATCGGGCCACGCTCAAGGTTTTCCCTGCCCGGCTGGCAATGCGGCGAAGTAGGCTTCGATATTTTCGGGCTCGAATGCAGGACCGGCAAAAGCGCCGATGGCTTGGGATGCCATTTGCGGTTTGCCCACCCGCCCGAATGCGGCCTCGTAGAGGTCCGGCCGGAACACGTCTTGCGCGGCTTTCAGCGCTTCAGCACTCATTACCGTCTGACGCCAGCGGACCATTTGCGCATAGAGCCAGGCAGCCTGGAGCGGATCCGGCGCGGAGGCATTTTCGCTCGCGAACAGCATGTAGCGGTTGCCTTCGCGGATGGTACCGTCCACGGCGATTTTCAGGCGGCCTTCCAGTGTTCGCAGGATTACGTCGGCATCGACGCCGATATATTCGGGCTTCGCCAAAATCCGCGCGACCTCGTTCCGGTTGTCGGGCTCTTCAGCGAATTCGGCAGCCCGGAAAACTGCCCGGACCAACGCCGCCAGCTTTTGCGAATTTTTCTCCGCCCACTGCTGGCGGACTGCCAACACCTTTTCCGCCGCGCGCTGCATGATGTCGGAACCGAAGTGCAGGATTCGCCCGACGCCGCGATCGACCGCAATCGAGTTCCAGGGCGCGCCGACACAGAACCCGTCGATCTGGCCGCTTGCGATGCTGTCGACCATGAAAGGCGGCGGGAGCACCACAAGACGGACATCCTCATCCGGATCGACGCCGCCCGCTGCCATCCAGAACCGAAGCTGGTAGTTATGGGTGGAAAACGGAAACGTCATTCCGAAGGTCAGGGGCTCTCCGCCGCTCCGTCGCCGCGTTGCGACGACCCGCGACAGCGCACGCGCGGTCGCCATCGGATCAAGCGGATCGCCGTCGATCTCCGCCATGATCGCCGCATGAAGCGCCGCCGACACGGTAATGGCGTTGCCATTGAGGTTCAGCGTCAACGGCACCACGATCGGCACTTTGATGTGCCCAAGCCCAAGGCTTGAGGCGATGGGAACCGGGGCCAGAATATGCGCGGCATCGAACAGGCCGATATTGAGCTTGTCGCGGACATTCGACCACGACACCTCACGCACGAGTTGCACATCGAGCCCCTCGGCCTGCGTAAAACCCTTCTCGACCGCAACGATCAGGGCCGCGGCATCGATCAAGGGGATGAAGCCGATCTGAAGCGGGGTTGTCATTTCAGGAGCTCCGAAGCCGTCAGGATCGACTGGGCGATCTCTCCGATTTTTTTCTTCTCGCGCATCGCCGTCGATCGCAGCAGCACATAGGCCTCGTCCTCGGTCAGGCCTTTCAACTTCATCAGAATGCCCTTGGCCCGTTCAATCACCTTGCGGTCTTCCAGTGCCGATTTGGTGCGATCGAGCTCATCCTGGAGCTTGGCGAAGGCATTGAAACGGGAAATACAGAGATCAAGGATCGGCTTGAGGCGTTCCTTCTTCAAGCCGTCGACGATATAGGCGGACACCCCGGCATCGACGGAGGCCTGGATCGATGCGGCATCGCTTTGGTCGACGAACATCGCAACCGGCCGCCGCACGGCACGGCTGACCTGGAACATCTGTTCCAGGATGTCGCGGCTGGGGTTTTCCAGATCGATCACGATGACATCGGGATCGAGCGCATAAATCCGGCTCAACAGGCTCTGCATTTCATCGATGCGCACGACGTCGGTGAAGCCTGCCTCCCGAAGTCCCTCCTCGAGAATCGCGGCGCGGATCGGGCTTTCGTCGACAATTGCAATTTTAGGAGACGACTCAGCGGCCATCGATCACCTGTTCCGGCAGAGCCATTGATAGCATGCGACGTGCCGGGTCAAAGCCTTGTAATTGTAGTCAATTGGGGTTAGCTCCTGCCCAATTATCGGACAGATCAGAATGTCGCAGGCCGCCGCGCCTAAAGTCAGCTTTGTCTCGCTCGGATGCCCCAAAGCGCTGGTGGATTCCGAGCGCATCATCACGCGGCTGCGCGCCGAAGGCTATGAGCTGGCGCGCAAGCATGACGGCGCAGATCTCGTCATCGTCAACACCTGCGGCTTTCTCGACAGCGCCAAGCTGGAGTCGCTTTCCGCCATTGGCGATGCGATGGCCGAAAACGGCAAGGTGATCGTCACCGGTTGCATGGGGGCCGAGCCCGATCAGATCGAGAAGGCCTATCCCGGCGTGCTCTCGATCACCGGGCCCCAGCAATATGAAAGCGTGCTGGACGCCGTGCACCGCGCCTTGCCGCCGGCGCACAACCCGCATCTCGATCTGGTGCCGCCGCAAGGCATCAAGCTGACGCCCCGGCACTACGCGTACCTGAAGATTTCCGAGGGCTGCAACAACCGCTGCAGCTTCTGCATTATCCCGAAATTGCGCGGCGATCTGGTGTCACGGCCGGCCAACGACGTGCTCCGCGAGGCGGAACGGCTGGTGGCAGCCGGCGTGAAGGAATTGCTGGTCATTTCGCAGGACACTTCGGCCTACGGCGTCGACATCAAATATGCCGCGAGCCCCTGGAAGGATCGCGAAGTCCGCGCGAAGTTTTTTGATCTCTCACAAGCGCTCGGTGAATTCGGCGTCTGGGTGCGGCTGCAATACGTTTACCCCTATCCCCACGTCGACGAGGTCATTGGCCTCATGACCGAGGGCAAGGTGCTGCCCTATCTCGATATTCCGTTCCAGCATGCGAGCCCGGAAGTCCTCAAAGCCATGAAACGCCCGGCCGCGCAGGAGAAGACTTTGGCGCGGATCAAAAGCTGGCGCGCGCAATGTCCCGAACTCGCGCTGCGCTCGACCTTCATCGTCGGCTTTCCCGGCGAGACCGATTCCCATTTCGCCGAGCTGCTCGACTGGCTCGATGAAGCCGAGATCGACCGGCTCGGCTGCTTCAAATATGAGCCGGTGAAGGGCGCGCCCGCGAACGCCCTGGGGTCAGCCGTGCCCGACGAGATCAAACAGGAACGCTGGAATGCGCTGATGGCGCGACAGCAGAAGATTTCCGCACGCCGGTTGAAACGCAAGGTCGGCACCCGCCAGCAGGTGATAATCGACGAGGTCGGGCCGACGGTCGCCAAAGGTCGTTCAAAGGCCGATGCTCCGGAGATCGACGGCGCGGTCTACCTCACGAGCCGGCGGCCGCTGAAGGTCGGCGAGATCGTCACGGCCAAGATCGAACGATCCGACGAATACGACTTGCACGGATCCGTCGTGGGCTTCTAGAGCTTGACAGATTGCGCCTGTGCGCTGTAAGAGCGCGCCCCATGACCTTCAACCGGACCCTCGCCCGCGCCGCCTGCCGCCGTCACCGCCGTGACGACGATGGGGTGCGCCATGTCCGACGACCAAGCTGAATAACTAGATCAGCAGCGTTTTCGAGAAGGCCGCAACCCAGAAGTTGCGGCCTTCTTGCTTTTTGGCCCATCCCCTCACCGCTAATCGCCAGGAGAGTTCGACATGACCCAAGTCGCGAACCGAGTCACGAACCAAGTCACGCATCCGTATCACGCTTTGATGGAGATCACGGCGCGCCCCGGGCATGTGTTCGTGCGCGGCGAAGGATCTTTCCTCTGGGATGATACCGGCAAGCGCTATCTCGATTTCATCCAGGGCTGGGCGGTGAACTGCCTCGGCCACTCCCCGCCTGCGATCGCGGAAGCGATTTCAGCGCAAGCGAAGCGGCTGATTACGCCGAGCCCGGCCTATTACAACGACACCAGCCTGAAGCTTGCGAAAGCGCTCACGGATCTCTGCGCCTTCGACCGGGTGTTCTTTGCTAATTCCGGCGCGGAAGCCAATGAGGGCGCGATCAAACTCGCGCGCAAATACGGCGCCCTGAATAGGAATGGCGCGTATGAAATCATCACCTTCGAGGGAGGCTTTCATGGCCGGACGCTGGCGACCATGTCGGCCTCCGGAAAGAAGGCGTTCGAGCCTTTGTTCGAGCCCAAGGTGTCCGGGTTTCGTAAAGCGACGTGGAAAGATCTCGCGTCGGTCGAACGGCTGATCAACAACAACACCGTCGCTGTGATGCTGGAGCCGATTCAGGGTGAGGCCGGCGTCTGGCCCGCGAGCGATCAGTTTCTGCGCGATCTGCGCGCGTTGACCACGGCGCAAGGCCTGTTGCTGATCTTCGACGAAATCCAGACCGGGATGGGCCGTACCGGCAAGCTCTTCCACTACGAGCACACCGGCGTCACACCCGACATCATGACGCTCGGCAAGGGCATTGGCGGCGGTGTGCCGCTGGCCGCGTTGCTTGCAACCGAGGCCGTGTCCTGTTTCGAGCACGGCGATCAGGGCGGCACGTTCAACGGCAATGCGCTGATGTGCGCGGCGGGGCTTGCCGTGCTCGAACAAGTCGCAGCACCAGCGTTCCTGAAGTCGGTCGCGGAGAGCGGGCTTTATCTGGAGAGCGAGCTTCAACGGCTCTCGGCGCGCCATGGCCTCGGCGAGGTACGCGGCCGGGGTCTGCTGTTGGCGCTCGATCTGCGGGTGCCGATTGCGCCATCGATCGTGGCCGCGGCGCTGGACGACGGTGTCCTCCTGAACGCGCCCCGCCCCGACACCTTACGGTTCATGCCGGCTCTCAACGTAACACGCCAGGAGATTGACCTGATGATTGACTGCCTGGACGCCCTGCTCACCAAGATGGGCGCCGCGCGGAGGGTAGCCTAACTGCTAGTGATCCGATTTTAACATTCGCATTCCTTCGCGGTGAGCGCTTTTGCGAATGTTAAAATCAAGGACCACTAGCCAAATATTTCTAGTGGAGTTTCGGATTTGACATTCGCTTGACGAGCTCGCGGCTAGGCGGGGAGCGAATATCAAACCCGCTCCACTAGCGCCTCAAGGCTTGAGGATCGAGGCGCCCGTGGTCGCTCGGCTCTCAAGGTCGGCATGGGCCTTCGCTGCATCCCTCAGCGCATAAGCATGGTTGATCGGCACGTGCAGTTTGCCGTTGATCACGGCGGCAAACAGCGTGTCGGCGCCTTCGAGGAGTTCGGAACGCTTGCCGATGTAGTCATTGAGCTTCGGCCGGGTCGCAAACAGCGAGCCATGATTGTTGAGTTCGGCAATTGAAAACGGCGGCACCGGCCCCGATGCGCTGCCGAAACTCACGAACAGCCCGCGCGGTTTGAGGCACGACAGCGAGCCCGGAAAGGTCGTTTTGCCGACACCGTCATACACCACGTCGCACAATTCGTTGCGGCTGATCTGTTTGACGCGAGCGACGAAATCCTCATCGTTGTAGAGAATGACGTGATCGCAGCCGTTGGCGAGCGCCAGATCCGCCTTGGCCTTGGAGCCGACAGTGCCGATCACGTGCGCGCCGAGCGCCCTCGCCCATTGGCAGGCAAGCAAGCCGATGCCGCCAGCGGCTGCATGAATCAGCACGCGATGATGCGGCTCGACCTTGAACGTCTTGTGCAGGAGATACCAGACAGTTAGCCCCTTCAGCATCAGCACCGCACCCTGCTCGTAGGTGATGTGATCGGGAAGCTTGACAAGTTTCTCCCAGGGAATATTGCGCTCGTTGGCATAGGCGCCGAGATTCACATAATAGGCGACGCGGTCGCCGGGATGGAAATTCGTCACGCCGGGACCCACCGCCAGCACTTCGCCCGCCGCCTCATTGCCGATGATGAACGGCAGACCGGGCGCTTTGTAGAGGCCGGTGCGATAATAAGTGTCGATGAAATTCAGGCCGACCGCGTGCTGCCGGATGCGGACCTCGCCGGGGCCCGGCGGCGGTACTTCGCTATCCTCATAGACGAGGGCCTCCGGACCTCCCACCTTGTGCACCCGCACGGCTTTGGTCATTCGCCCTTACTCCTTGAAGCGTTTCCGTTGTCGCGAGCGAATGACATCGAGGCCGCCTTGTCAACTCGGTGCGCCGTCACGGCCGCGCTTCAAGACGGTTAACAATTAGCCTTTGCCGCGGTTGCGTCGGGCGAGCACGTTGAAGAGTTCCACTAGCGCGGAAAACGCAATCGCAAAATAGATATAGCCGCGTGGAATGTGGAATTTGAAACCATCGGCGACCAGCGCGACGCCAATCAAAACCAGAAATGCCAGCGCCAGCATTTTGGTGGTCGGATGCTCCGCGACAAATCGCGCCACCGGACCCGACGCCGCATACATCACGATGCAGGCGATGATGACGGCAGCAATCATGATCTCGAGATCTTGCGCCATGCCGATCGCGGTGATGATCGAGTCTAGCGAAAACACAATGTCGATGATGATGATCTCGACGACCACCAGGAAGAACGCTGCTTTGTGGGAAGCTCCCGCTGGTCCGTCCTCCTGCGCCTCGACCTCCTGATGGATTTCATGGGTCGCCTTGGCGATCAGAAAGAGCCCGCCTGCGATCAGGATGATGTCGCGCCACGAAAATGCAAAGCCCTTCACGGTCAGGACGGCTTCGGTCAGGCCGATCAGCCAGACCAGAAGGCTGAGCAGCAGGATTCGAAATATCAGCGCCAGCGCCAGCCCGATCTGACGCGCGCGCTTGGCCTGCTCCGGCGGAATGTTGGAGACGATAACGGAAATAAAGATCACGTTGTCGATGCCGAGAACGATCTCGAGCGCCGTCAGCGTCAACAGCGCAGCCCAGGCTTCGGTGCTCCATAACAACTCGATCATGCGTTGAGCGACCTGATGAGCCGTATGGCGCTATCGCTTCCGACGACATAAAGGCCGATCGCGCAGAGCGCGACCGTCACGGCCATGCCCGGTTCGAAATCGTCAATCAGCGTCACCATGGCCAGCGCTGTCCCCGCGCCGATCAGGCACAACGTCAGCCACCGCAGGCGAGCAACGCGGACGGGGTGAACGACGTGGAACGGCATGAAGGTAAGGACGATCAGGATCGCGACCCCAAGACTGGAAGCGGCCGGCGGCCAGTGCAGCAGGAACAGATAGAACGCCGCCATATTCCACAATCCGGGAAAGCCACGGAAATGATTGTCTTCCGATTTCATGCGGCGGTCGGCAAAATAAAGCGCGCCTGAAACCGCAATCCCGACTCCGAGTACCGGCGCGGCGAGCGGCCACAGCATGCCGCTGGCGGTGATGGCATAAGCGGGCACAAAAACATAAGTGACAAAATCGACCACGAGATCGAGCACCTCGCCCGACCAGTTCGGCTGAAGGCGCACGACGTCAAGACGCCGCGCCATCGGACCGTCCACGCCGTCGATCACCAGCGCCACGCCCAGCCACCAGAACATGGCCGTCCAGTGCTCGCGAACTGCCTCCAGCAGCGCGAGAAGTGCGACGCCGGCGCCCAGCGCCGTGAAGACGTGCACCGAAAATGCCGCGGCCCGCATCAAGGGCGAAGCTTCGGCAAGATGCGTTTCGGTCGGTTGATCCATTTTAAGATGATGCGCCGATTTGCGACAATGATGGTCAGCAACTGCTATCAGGAATCGCTGCATTTTGCACATCTTAGGGGTGGGCTTGAAAATGCCGCAGGGAAGGTCAAATGTCGCAGCATGAGCGATCAATCTTCGACTTATGACGTTGCGGTGGTTGGCGGCGGACCCGCCGGGCTGGCGACGGCGATTGCCATCGCGCAGACAGGCGCGACCACCGCTTTGATTGCCCGCCGATCGCTTTATGCCGACAACCGGACGACAGCGCTTCTCGGCGGATCGATCGATTTTTTGCAGGCGATCGAGGTGTGGCCGTGCTGCCGGGACAAAGCCGCCGAGCTGCGCGTCATGCGTCTGATCGACGACACCGGCCGCTTGATCCGGGCACCGGAGGTCAAGTTTTCCTGCGGCGAAATCGGCCTCGATGTGTTCGGGTATAATATCGAGAACCGCGTTCTGGTGTCGGCTCTGGAAGAACGCGCAGCAGCGCTCGCAAACCTGACGCGGCTCGACGATGAGGCGGCTGCGATTAACGCAAGCGACGATATCGTCACGATTGGGCTGGCCGGCGGCGGATCGATCTCGGCGCGCTTGACGGTTGGCGCCGACGGCCGGCACTCGCTCTGCCGGGAGGCCGCCGGCATTGTTGTCAGTCGCCGCGAACTTCATCAGGCAGCGCTGACGTTCAATGTCAGCCATTCCCGTCCTCATCACAATATTTCGACCGAATTTCACACGCCGCAGGGACCATGCGTCTTTGTGCCCCTGCCCGGTAACCGCTCCAGCGTGGTCTGGGTATCGGAGCCGAAGGAAGCCGAACGGTTGATGGCGTTGAGCGACGAAGAATTGTCGGACGCCGCGGAAGTGCGCTCGCATTCGATCCTGGGCCGGTTGCATGTCGAGGCCGGCCGAAACCAGTTTCCGCTTGGCATCGAGCAGCCGAGACAGTTCGCAAAAGCGCGGATCGCGTTGGTTGGTGAGGCCGCGCATGTGCTGCCGCCGATCGGCGCGCAAGGTCTCAATATGGGTCTGCGCGACGCCGCTGATGTCGCCGAGACCGTGCGAAATGCCCTTGCCTCTGGCGAGGATCCGGGCTCACCTGCCGTGTTGAGCCGCTATGCCTCCGCGCGGCGTCCGGACGTCATGAGCCGTACGTTTGCTATCGATATGGCCAACCGCTCGCTGTTGAGCGCGTTCCTGCCGATGCAGTCGCTGCGCGCCGCCGGCCTGCACCTGATCGGCTCGGTCGGACCGCTTCGCCGTTTGGCCATGCGTGAGGGCCTGGCGCCGTCATGGCGCTCGTCGCCTGCCAGCCGCGGCGTTATGGAAACGCCAGCCGCCCAGTCTGAATAAGCCACATCGCGCCCGTCAGGGTCACGACGGAGGCGAAGGTCCCGATCATCACCGCAACCGAAGCTGGCTCGATCCAGGCATCGTTCTGACGGGCGATCACGAAAACGTTCAAGGCCGGCGGCAGCGATGCCATGAGCACGGCCGTGGATGCCCACGGGGCCGGGAACGGGCCGAACAAAAGCATCAGCGCGAATACGATCAGGGGATGAATCAGCAGCTTCACCGCGACCACCGCAGGCACTTCCCAGGGCACCCGGCCAAATGGGCGCAGCGCGACCGTCACCCCCAGCACGAACAGCGCCATCGGCGCAGCCGCGTTTTGCAAAAACGACAGTGTGTTGTCGATCGCCACGGGTGGATGAAAGTGAAATGCCGCAGCGAGCGCGCCTGCGCAGGCCGACATGATCAGCGGATTGAGCGCGATCTGTTTGACCAGGAGACCGAGTGCATGCAGCCAATGGTGGTCACTGTTATCGGTCAGGGCGATCAGAAGCGGCACGACCGAAAACAGGAAGATGCTGTCACAGCAGAAAATCAGGGCCGTCGGCGCGGAAGCTTTCGCACCGAGAACCGCCAATGCGAGCCCGGGGCCCATATAGCCGATATTGCCGTAGCCACCGGAAAGTCCGGCGAGCGTGGCGTCGCGGAACGAAAGCGCTCCGACCAGCCGCCCCGCGCCCATGGCGAGAAAGAATGCGAGCGCCGTCCCGCACGTAGTGGCGATCAAAAACGGCGGGTTGTTGAGTTCTTCAAAAGGCGTTTTCGCCGTGATGCCGAACAGTAGTGCCGGCAGCGATACGTACAGCAAAAAGAAGTTCATCCAGGCGAGGCCTTGCTCCGGCAATTGTTTGAGCTTGCCGCAAGCGAAACCGATGAAGATCAGGCTGAAATAAGGTAGCGCAAGGTTGAGAATATTGGCCATATATACGGGGTCTTTTTCGTCATGGTTGGCCCCGATTTGGCGTGTGAGATCAGTGGCTAACGTTAATTCGAACGTTTGCCTCTAGCATCACGCGCCATCATGGTCTATTCGACGAGGTATGATTAAAACGCGTACCGCCAAGTTCCAGATCGGGCAGATCGTCCGCCACCGGATCTTTTCCTTCCGCGGCGTGATTTTCGATATCGATCCGGAATTCAACAATACCGAAGAATGGTGGCTGTCGATTCCTGAAGAGGTCCGCCCTCACAAGGATCAGCCGTTCTATCACCTGCTCGCTGAAAATTCCGAATCCGAATACGTTGCCTATGTTTCGGAACAGAATCTTCTGCCCGACCATTCGGGTCAGCCGATCCGGCATTCGCAGGTCGCCGAAATCTTCGTGAAGGACAAGTCTGGCGGCTATCGCCCGCGCAATCCATCGCTCAACTAACTGTCGGACAATCGGCAGAAATAAAAAGGCGCTCCGTTGGAGCGCCTTTTTTGTTCATGATGTGAAAGAAAGCTTACTTCGCGGCCGGAGCACCACCTGGGGCCTGACCAGTCGCCTCGAGCTTCTTGCGAGCTTCTTCGGCGCGCTTCTGCAGTTCTTCCTGCAGCTTCTTCTGGTTCTCCTCGAACACCTTCGGGTCGGTCGGAGGACCGTCATAGGCCTTGGCAAAATCGGAAAGCGGCAGCGCCAGCGTCACCGGCTGACCGTTGGAGCTGATCGCCTGAACAACGAGGTTCTGCCCCTTCTTCATGTTGGCGACCATATCAGGGGTCACGTCGTAGTCGGACATACAGCCGTTCTGGAAGCAGATCACATAAGGGCTCTGCGCCGGCGGATTGTTGTCGATGATGATGCGGGTACCGTGAACGAGCAGCATGCCGAGCGGCAGCGTGACGCGAAGAATCTTCTTTGGCTCGCCTTCCGGCTCGATCACGACGGCCGCAACCACCGGCTGGCCTGACTCGATTCGACCGTCTTTGCCGGTGAAGCAAACCTGCTTGGCGTTGGCGTCCTGGCCCTTGAGACAGAATTTGGTCCAGGGCGCGTAAATCAGTTGAACCTGCTGGTCCGCGGGTGGGGCTACGGCGGGTGCGCCTGCGGCGGGCGGAGCGGCCTGAGCCGCTGGCGCCGGGGCGCCGGGCGCAGCCTTGGGGGCAGCTTTCGGCGCTGCTTTGGGGGCGGTTGCCTTCGGGGCTGCTGGCGCGGGTGCCGGCGCCTGCGCCCAGACGTCGGGCGCAAGGAACGTGGCTCCCAGGGCCGTGACCGCCATCAAGGCGAAGACGCGCCCACGCGGCCAGGCTGGCGCGGCCAAGATACGGAAATTCATTGCGGAAAACCCTTTCTGAACAGAAGCGCCGAAAACCGCTGCAGGCACTGAAACCCGGCCATTTTGGCGGCTGTCTCCTTGCCAATTGAGGCGGATGCGTGACAAGCCTCTGCCCGATTGGTCAATTGGACGCCTTCATACAGAGGCGGACGAAAAGATCAATGCCGGGGGTCGTTCGGAGACTTGTCACCGTGAGAAACGAGTGCTCGTGGTACAGGAAAGTGTGACCCGGACCGAATCAAATCGACGCGCCAAACGGTGGGGTTCGGCGCACTGGTGCATCGCAACCTTGCTGTGCAGCTTCCTGGGTTTCAGCCTCCCGGGTTTAACCGGCCGGGCGGCAAAGGCTGGCGAGAGCTACGCGATCGCCATGCACGGCGAGCCGGCGCTACCCGCCACGTTCAGCCATATGCCCTATGCCAACCCCGACGCCCCAAAGGGCGGACGGCTGGTGCAGGGCATTCTCGGTACCTTCGACAGCCTGAACCCGTTCATCGTGCGCGGATTGGCGGTCCCGCAGATCAGGGGATTCGTTGTTGAAAGCCTGCTGGCGCGGGGCAACGACGAGGCCTTCACGCTCTATGGGCTCCTTGCGCGAAGCGTCGAGACCGATGAAGCGAGAGGTTACGTCACCTTCCGCCTCGATCCGCGGGCGCGGTTTTCCGACGGCAAGCCGGTCACCGCCGACGACGTGCTGTTCTCCTGGGCTTTGCTGCGCGACAAGGGCCGGCCGAATTACCGCACATATTATTCGAAAGTCGCTAAGGCCGAAGCGCCGGACCCACTCACAGTGCGGTTCGATTTCGGCGGCACGCAGGATCGCGAATTGCCGTTGATCCTCGGCCTGATGCCGATCCTGCCCCGTCATGCCGTCAATGCAGCCACTTTCGAGGAGACCTCGATGGCCGCCCCGATCGGCTCGGGGCCTTATCGGGTCAGCGCCGTGAAGCCGGGTGCGAGTGTGACACTGACGCGAAACCCCGACTATTGGGGCCGCGATCTGCCACTCAATCGGGGTTTATGGAATTTCGACGAGATCAGGTTCGATTACTATCGCGAGGCCAACGGCTATTTCGAAGCTTTCAAGCGCGGCCTCTACGATTTCAGGGTCGAGACCGAACCGCTGCGCTGGCATGACGGCTACGACTTTCCGGCCGCGCGCAGTGGCGAGGTGATCCGGGACATCATCAAGACCGGGATGCCGCAGCCTTCCGAGTGTCTGGTCTTCAACACGCGTCGGCCGGTGTTTTCCGACATTCGGGTCCGGCGCGCCCTCACCCTTTTGTTCGATTTCGAATGGATCAATCGCAACTACTTCTTCGGGCTTTATGGCCGTTCGGCGGGTTTCTTCGCCGGCTCCGAACTTTCGGCCTATGGCCGCGCTGCCGACGAGCGTGAACTTGGGTTCCTGAAACCGTACGCCTCGCATATCCCCGCCGATATCCTTGACGGCAGCTACCGTCTGCCGGTCAGCGATGCTTCAGGCCGTGACCGCACGAACTTGCGCGAGGCGCTGAATTTGCTGTCACAGGCAGGGTACGAACTCGATGGCACCGTACTTCGGCAACGCGGCAGCAAGACGCCCCTCACCTTCGAAATTCTGGTGACCACGCGCGATCAGGAACGCATTGCGCTCGCCTTTTCGCGCGACCTCAAGCGCGCGGGGATCGAGGCGACTGTCCGCGCGGTGGATGCCGTGCAGTTCGATCAACGGCGTCTCGGCTTTGATTTCGACATGATCCAGAACCGCTGGGATCAATCGTTGTCGCCCGGCAACGAACAGTATTTTTACTGGGGGAGCGAAGCTGCCGATAATCCGGGTACGCGAAACTATATGGGCGCCAAGGACCCCGCGATCGACGCTATGATCGGCGAGATGCTAGCGGCGCGGGATCACAGCAGCTTCGTCGCGGCCGTTCGTTCGCTCGATCGGGCCCTGATGTCGGGATTTTACACGATCCCGGTTTTTAATATCCGGGAGCAATGGATCGCGCGGTGGAATCGGATAGAACGTCCGCAAGCCACAGCTTTGACGGGCTATCTCCCGGAAACTTGGTGGTATCGGCCGCAGCAATCGAAGTAGGCTCGACCGAGACGATTCGCACCCGAGCCCATTGCCGTGATCCAGACCAACGTATCGCCGACGCTCGACGGGTTGTTTCAGCGGATTTTGGCGCGTCAGCCCGACGCGCTGGCGTTGCTCGACCCACTCAACAAGTCCCGCATTACCGGTCAGGCGCCGCGGCGAATGACCTTTGCCCAGGCCGACCGGGCGATCTCGGCGTTGGCGGCGCATTTCGTCGAAGCCGGCCTGCCGATCAATTCCGTGGTCGGCGTGCAATTGCCGAATACCGTTGAGTTCACCCTCACCGTGCTGGCGGCCCATCGCGCCGGATTGATCGTCGCCCTGCTGCCGCAGCTTTGGCGGCAGGCGGAACTGACGGCAGCGCTCAATCGTACCGGCGCGCGGGCGATTGTGACGACGTCGAAGATCGATGGCGTCAGCCATGCCGATCTCGCCATGAACGCGGCGGCGGAAGCGTTTTCGATCCGCCATGTCTGTGGTTTTGGCGAGGATCTGCCGGAAGGCATGGCCTCGCTCGACCTGGCCTTGAAGAACGGATCGTCGAGCGAGCGTCCGGTGGTTCAGGACGGCCGCAAGGCGGCGCTGATCTCCTTCGATGTCACCACCGATGGCCTGCGCGCGGTGCCGCGGACCCATCTCAACCTGATCGCGGGTGGCCTCGCCATTTTTCTTGAAAGTCGCATGCCTCAAGGCGCGCGGCTGATGTCGGCATTTGCTCCCTCATCCTTTGCCGGGGTGACCTCGTCGCTGCTACTTTGGTTGCTGTCGGGCGGGACACTCGTCTTGCACCACCCCTATGATGGCGACGCACTGGAGCGGCAGATCAACGAATGTGCCTGCGACACGCTGGTGGCGCCGGCCGCGATGGCGTTGCGGCTGACCGATGCCGACATGGCCTCGCGCCTGCCGACGATGCGTCACGTGATCGGTTTGTGGCGCATGCCGGAACAGGTCGCTTCCAGCGCGCAATGGACCGCCGAGCAGGCTCGGTTCACCGACGTCTATTTGTTCGGCGAGATCGGGTTGTTTGGGGCGCGGCGTACCGCCGATGGCGCGCCGGTGCCGATCATGCCCGGACCGCATGGCGCGCCGCGCGACATCCCGGGCACATCGATCGCCGGAGAGACGGTGTTGACACCCAAGGGCACGCTCGCCCTGCGAGGACCGATGGTGACAGTGGCCGCTTATGCGCCCCCGCCTCCGCCGGCCGATTCATTGATTGCAGCCTCACCCGTCGATTACGCCGACACCGCCTATGCGGCCCGGCTTGACCGTTCATCTGGTGCGATCTGCATTACCTCGCCGCCTTCGGGAATTGTCGCCGTAGGTGGCTACCGTTTCCTGTCGCAAGATCTTCAGGAATGGGCGAAGCGGCTCGGGCAAGGTGCGCTATTGACGGCACTGCCTGATCGCCTTTGCGGGTTCCGTCTCGCCGGACGGGCCCAGGACAACGCGCGCGGCCGCGAGGCGTTGAACGAACTCGGGCTTAACCCACTGATGGTGGAAGCTTTTCGGGATCGCACGATCCCCGGCTGAAGCCGAGTTGTATAGCTTTGTTGACACGGCATTAAGACCGCCAAATTAGGATCACACCGCCAAGCCAAGCGTGTGTTGAGTCCGAATTCCAATGTCCCTGCAACAAGGCCCGATCATCGTCGTATCCGACGACCGACAGCCGGCGTTCATGGCAGCGCTTGGCGAAGGCGGTTTGTTTCCCGTCATCGAAACGACCTGGGCTGAGGCATCGCGCGCGATCGCGCAGCTGCATCCGGCTTGCGTTCTTGTCGCGGCCTCGGAAGGTGCTGGCGTCGAACTCGATCGGATCGCCAGACAAATCGATGGTATTCAACCTTATCTTCCACTGATCGTGACCGAGCCGAAGGAAGCGTTGCCGGAAAACGCCATCCCGTTCTCGCAGACCAGTGGCAATTGGGACCGTCTGCTCCCGCGTTTGCGTGCCGCGCTCAGGGTTCGAACCCTGCATGCCACGGTCTTGCGCCGGAGGAGCGATCAGCCGGTCAAGACAGCAATCGCCGAGATCGATCCGGTTCGCGACGCGACGGTGCTGCTGATCGGACGGGCCGGCGCCTATCCCGCCCTCTCCGTTGCCCTCGGCGAGCGCATGGGAGTCGTCGGAGCGCTGAGCATCGAGGCGGCGGCCAAACACCTCAACACGCGCGATATCGACGGGATCGTCGTTGGCGAAGGTTTTACGGACCGGGTGGTCGATGCCTTCCTCACCGTGCTCAGCGAGGATTCACGCTTTCGCAATCTGCCCATCGTGGTCACACGTGCGGGATTGGCGCCCGCCTATGACCTGCCGAACCTTGAGGTCATTTCGGGCGATCCCGCTCCCGCTCATGTCGCGGCGAATGCGCTGCCTCTGATCCGTCAACACGCGCTTGAAGCTCATTTCAGCCGCACGCTGCGGTCGATCGATGCCGGCGGCCTGCTCGACCCGCTGACCGGATTATTGACGCCCTCAGCCTTCGACCGCGATTTTGCCGCCGCCGTTCGCCAGACGCTGACGAATGGCGGCGGATTGTCGGTGGCGCGCTTTGCCTTCGATCCGGCTCATTCGCGCGCGCGGCTTGACGGTGCGCGGCTCTTGAGCCGGCTGATGCGGCAGATGGATTTCGGCGCGCTGCGCGAGGATGGATCGGCGCTCGTTGTGTTCGCCGAGACCGATTTGCGCACGGCGCATGTCATCGCGCGCCGCCTCTTCAGCGTGATGCGGCATACCGCCTACGACAACAGGGACATGCGGCGTAATGAGCCCGCCGTATCGGTCGCTACGCTGCTGCCGGAAGATACGGTGCAATCGCTGCTCGCACGTCTGAACGACGAAGGCCGTCGCGCGGCCTCGTAAAGGTTCCGGATTTAAATCGCGGAACCATTGTTCCGACCTCGCATTGTCATCACATATGCAATGGAGGAGGAACCTATGAAGAAGATTGCGTTAATGGCGGCGTCACTGGCGATTCTGGCAACGCCTGTTCTCGCCCAGGACAGCAAAACCGTTGGCAAGGCGTCGCCGGAGGCCAAGTTCTCGACGGTCTCCAAGGACGAGATGTTCAGTTCCAAACTGAAGGGCCTGAGCGTTACCAACCAGAAGGACGAAACGGTCGGCGAGATCACGGACATCGCAATCAAGAACCATGAAATCGATGCGCTGATCCTCTCGGTCGGCGGCTTCCTCGGCATGGGTGAGCGTTATGTCGCGGTATCGCCCGCCTCGGTCGATGTGCGTTACGACGCCAAGAACAATAAATGGCTGGCGTCGATGAACACGACCAAGGATGCGCTCAAGGATGCTCCCGAGTTCAAGTATCCGAAGTAATCCTCACGCTTTGAGTCGTTATCAGCCGCCGGCAGCAATGTCGGCGGCTGCGTTATGCGGCCTTGCGATCCTCGGCGAGGTTGGCGAGCTGGCGCAGGATTTCGGTCGTTCCTAACAGCCGCTCCTCGGCCGTTTCCCATTCCTGGAAAAACACCACTTTCATGTCCGGCCGCACGCGCGCCGCCTGGCCGCGCTGGCGGATGAAAAACACCAGCCGGTCGGGTTGCGCGAACTTGTTGTCGCGGAACGTAATCACCGCGCCCTTCGGTCCCGCGTCGACCTTCTCGACATTGGCCCTGCGGCAGTAGTTCTTGATGGCGGCGACCTTGAAGAGGTAGCGGACTTCGTCCGGCAAGACGCCGAAACGATCGCGCAGCTCGGCGGCGAAATTGTCGATCTCCTCGTCGGTTTCGAGATCGGCGAGCCGCCGGTACAGCGACAGCCGCACCGAAAGGTCGGCGACATAATCCTCCGGGATCAGTACCGGCATGCCGATCGTGATCTGAGGTGACCAGCGGTCGGCGGCAGGCTCGACGACGCCGGCCTTGAGGTTGACGATCGCCTCTTCCAGCATCGACTGGTAAAGCTCGAAGCCGACCTCCTTGATGTGGCCGGATTGTTCCTCGCCAAGCAGATTGCCGGCGCCGCGGATATCGAGATCGTGCGAAGCAAGCTGGAAGCCGGCGCCTAACGTTTCCAGCGATTGCAGCACCTTCAGCCGCCGCTCGGCCTGGGCCGTGATCTTCTGCTGGGCCGGCAGGGTGAACAGCGCATAGGCGCGCAGTTTTGATCGCCCCACCCGTCCGCGCAATTGATAAAGCTGCGCCAGGCCAAACATGTCGGCGCGGTGCACGATCAGCGTGTTGGCGTTCGGAATGTCGAGGCCGGATTCGACGATCGTGGTCGACAGCAGGATATCGTATTTGCCGTCATAGAAGGCCGACATGATGTCTTCGATCGTGGTCGGCGGCATCTGGCCGTGCGCGACCGCGACTTTCATCTCCGGCACATTCTTTTCAAGGAAATCCTTGACGCCCGCGAGATCTTCGATGCGCGGGACTACATAGAACGCCTGCCCGCCGCGATAGCGTTCGCGTAGCAGCGCCTCGCGGATCATCAAGGGATCGTGCGGTGCGACGAAGGTGCGTACCGCTAGCCGATCGACCGGCGGCGAGGCGATAATCGACAATTCGCGCACGCCGGTGAGCGCCAATTGCAGCGTGCGCGGGATCGGCGTGGCGCTGAGCGTCAGCACATGCACTTCGGCGCGAAGTTGCTTTAGCCGCTCTTTATGGCTGACGCCAAAATGCTGCTCTTCGTCAACGATCAGAAGGCCGAGGTCTCTGAACTTGATCGCCTTGCCGAGCAGCGCATGGGTGCCGACCACGATGTCGATCGAGCCGTCCGTCAGACCTTTTTTGACCTGTGTGAGCTCCTTAGGCGCGATCAGGCGCGAGGCTTGCGCCACATGAACGGGGAAACCGCGAAACCGTTCGGTAAACGTCTTTGCATGCTGGCGCGCCAGCAGCGTGGTTGGCACCACGACCGCGACCTGTTTGCCGTCGAGCGCGGTGGCAAACGCCGCGCGCAAGGCCACTTCAGTTTTGCCGAAGCCGACGTCGCCGCAGATCAGTCGATCCATCGGACGTCCGATCTCGAGATCCTTCAGGGTCGCATTGATGGCCGTGAGCTGGTCTTCGGTTTCCTCATAAGGAAACCGCGCGCAGAATTCGTCGTAGACATGCGGTTGCACCGGCAGTTTCGGCGCCTCATGCAGATGCCGCTCGGCCGCGATCTTGATCAGTTCGCCCGCGATCTCACGGATTCGGCTCTTGAGCTTGGCTTTGCGAGCCTGCCAGCCGCTACCGCCCAACCGATCCAGTTCGACATTGGCGCTGTCGGAGCCGTAGCGCGAAAGCAGCTCGATGTTTTCGACCGGGAGAAACAGTTTTGTTTCGGCCGCGTAGCGTAGCTCGAGGCAGTCATGCGGTGCGTCTGCGACATCAAGCGTCTGCAAGCCGACGAAGCGCCCGATGCCGTGCTCGACGTGCACGACGAGATCGCCGGCGGCAAGACTTGTCACCTCCGAGATGAAGTTATCGAGCTTGCGGCTGGCCTTGCGGGGCCGCACCAGCCGGTCGCCGAGAATGTCCTGTTCGGTGATGACGGCGACCTGGTCGGTCTCGAACCCGGTTTCCATGCCGACCACCGCCAGCATGGTTTCGTTGCGCGGCGTCGCCTGTACCGTACGCCAGGCGTTGACGCTGGTCAGGTTGAGCAGCTTGTGGTCGCGCAACATGCTTTCCATACGGTCGCGCGAGCCTTCGCTCCATAGCGCGATCACCACCTTCTTGCGCACGGCCTGCAAGGCCTGGACGTGACCAACGACGGCTCCAAACACATTGACGGTGCTGTCGTTGCGCTCGGGCGCAAAGCTACGCCCTTGCCGCGCACCGGCATCGACCGTGTCGGCGCTTCCCTCCGGCACCGCGAACGGCGTCAGCCGCGCCAGCGGCGCATCGGTGAGCAGCTTGTTCCACTCCTCCTCGGTTACATAGAGCCGCTCAGGCGGTAGCGGCTTGTAGATCGCGCCACCGCCGGGATGCTCGAGCGCCTCGCGCCGGGCCTCGTAATAGTCGGCGATCTGCTTGAAGCGCTCGCGGGCAGCTTCCTCGCCTTGCGGCTCGATCGCGATCGGCGCATCGCCGAGATAATCGAACAAGGTGTCCATCTTGTCCTGGAACAGCGGCAGCCAGTGTTCCATGCCGGGATGACGGCGGCCTTCGCTGACGGCCTCGTAAAGCTGGTCG
>DATHPL010000308.1:0-3343 GCA_035483915.1 Bradyrhizobium sp. | reverse complement strand
GATTCCGTGACTTCGACCTCGAGACGTTCCGGCGGCAAGCCGGTTTCCAGGAGAATGCCGTGGATCATCTCGGCGAGGTCGTCGCGGCCAAACTGGATCGGCGAGAGGTTGACGGCGATGTTGCCGGGAATCTTGCCTTCGGCGGCGTCGCGGCAGGCGGCGCGCAGCGCCCATTCGCCCATGTCGATGATCGCCTCGGTCTCTTCGGCGAGCGGGATGAATTCGGCCGGCGAAACCATGCCAAGCTTCGGGTGCTTCCATCGCATCAAGGCTTCGGCGCCGCAGATCTTGCCGTCATTGAGCGACATCTGGAGCTGATAGTTCAACAGCAGTTCGTGACGTTCCGCCGCATGTTCGAGATCGCGGGCGAGCGCGCGGCGTTTGCGGGCGCTGTCGTCCATCTCGGGGCTGTACATGCAGATCGAGCCGGATTGCTTGCTCTTGCCCCGGTGCATCGCGAGCTTGGCATTGCTCAGGAGCTGGTCGCGTTCCGGCGTATCGGTCGGAAAGACGGAAAAGCCTATCGAGGCGGTGAGGCGAACGGCATAGCCCTGGACCGTAAACGGCTCGGCGAAGGCTTGCGAGATCCGCTCCGCAAACGCATAGGCATCCTGCGGGTGGTTGCGCGAGGTCGTCAGCGCCAGGAATTCGTCGCCGCTTTGGCGCGCCAGGAATTCATCTGAGGAAAGCTGCTTGCGCATGCGCGTCGCCACCTCGATCAGGAGCAGGTCGCCGGCGCCATGGCCATAGAGATCGTTGATTTCCTTGAAGCCGTCGAGGTCGATCGAGAATGCCGCGAGCTTGTGTGCCTTTTCGTGCGCCTCGGCGCTGTCGAAGGCGAGCCGCTCGTTGAAGGCGATGCGGTTCGGCAATCCGGTCATGGTGTCGTTGAACGACAATTGGTGGATACGGTCGGCCGACTCGGTGCGCGCGCGCAGGTCGATGATGTAGGTCGAAAAGCCGTTGCCCATGACAAGGAGAACGGCCGCGACCACGGCGATGCCGAGTGTGTCGGCGGGCACCAGGTAGGCCGGCAGGATCACGGAGGCGTCCGGCACGGCTGCGACCGAGGCGGTCATCGAATAGTGCATGACGCAGATCATGAAGGCGAGCACGATGGCGGCGCCATGCCGGCACCAGCGCGTCACCGGACGGTTAGCGCGGTTGACGGCGAGCGCGCTCAAGGCTAGTCCGAGCACAACGGTCATGGCGAGGCCATAGGCGTTCCACTCGAAACTGCCTTTGATATGCCAGGCCTTGAATCCCACCAGATGCATGGCCAGGATGCCGACGCCCATGGCAAGGCCGCCGGCTTCCGGCGCGAGCGGAAAATGTCGGCTGCCGATTTCGAATCCGACAAAACAGCCGACGACTGCGATGATCAGAACTAGGCCGGTAGCGACCGGCTCGAATCCGCTTGCAAGCAAGGGATCGAGCGCCAGGATCGAGATGAAGGTCGAAGCCCACAGCGCCACGCCGGTGCCGACGGAGGCCATGAACAACCAACCGCGCCGGGTCGCCCCTTCGGTGGCGCGGGCGCGCGCGAAGTGGCGCATGCCGATCCAGGTGCCGAACAGGCACACGGCGACTGCAAATGCGACCAGGGTTTGCTGATAGGCGAAGCTTTGGGAAGTGGAGTAGAGCATGCGGTGGTTTCCTGCCACCACCCTAGAGCGGCCCTGGTTAACCGGCGAAGGGCTTGCACGTCGAACTCGACGCACTTTGCGAAATAGCGTTGAAATTTTGTAAGAAACGCCGACGGAAGGCGGGCGTTGTTTCGGACAATTGCTTCAGGTGCGGGTCACTTTAATGCCCCGTTAAGGCTGGGTTCCTGAACCGGAATGAGAAAGGCTTCTCGATGCGATACGAACTCTACTATTGGCCGTCGATCCAGGGCCGCGGCGAATATGTCCGTCTGGCGCTGGAAGAGGCCGGCGCCGGCTACGTCGATGTAGCGCGCCAGCGCGGCACGGCGGCGATGATGCGGATGATGGAAAAGGGCAGCGGCACGCCGCCTTTCGCGCCGCCTTTTCTTAAAGCGGGCAAACTCGTGATCGGGCAGACCGCCAACATCCTGCTTTATCTCGGCGCGCGCCATGCTCTCGCACCGACAACCGAAGCCGGCCGGCTTTGGCTGCATCAGCTGCAATTGACGATCACCGACTTCGTATCGGAAGTGCACGACACCCATCATCCGCTCGGCCCCTCACTTTATTATGAGGATCAAAAGACCGAGGCCAAGAAGCGCACCGAGGCGTTCTGGGACGAACGCGTGCCGAAATATCTGGGGTATTTCGAGCGATTGCTCGAAGTGAGTTCCGGGCACTACGTCACCGGGCGCAAGCTCACCTACGTCGACCTCTCGCTGTTCCAGTTGGTCGAGGGGCTGCGTTACGCTTTCCCGAAGCGGATGAAGGCCTTCGAGCGCGAAACTCCAGAACTAAGCGAACTGCACGATCGCATCGCCGCCCGCCCCAATATCAAGGCTTACCTTGCAAGCGAGCGCCGGATTGCCTTCAACACGGACGGCATCTTCCGCCATTACAAGGAGCTGGATGCTTAACCCGCTTCGTCATTCCGAACTCGTGCTTCGCTCGCCCCGGAATGACGGTATCAAGCGCTACCGGTTCCTGCCGTCCATCGGCGTCATCTTGAGGCTGGAAAGCTCGATGCCGTCGATACAGCTGACATTGAGCGCGACCACCGCCGTTCCGTCGGGCTTGTTGCCGCGGGCAAATACTTCTACGCCGCAATCGCCGCAGGATTGATGGTGGATCGCGTGCTTGTTGAAGAGGTATTCTTTCAAGTTATCTTCGCCGGCGCGGAGCTGAAAACTCGCAGGCGGCAGAAAGGCGAAATGCAGGCCGCGCTTGGTGCAGATCGAGCAGTTGCACGCCGTCACCATCGCAAGATCCGTGGTGCATTCGAAACGAACCAGGCCGCAATGGCAGCCGCCGGTCAAGGTTTTGCTGTCGGGCATAGGTCTCACCACACTCCAGGCACGAGACGATAGCGCACCCGCGCCGCATAGTCAGCATATCCAGGCAGCCCGGTCGTCAAGGTATTCTCCTCAATCCGGGTCCGGATGCCAAAGAGAATGGCGAAGATCAGGGACATTGCCACTCCCCACCACGAGCCCAGCAGCAGCGCGCTCCCGACGAAGAAGACGAGCGCGCTCGTATACATCGGGTGCCGAACCAAAGCATAGGGTCCGGTTGAGATGACGTGATGGCCGCGTTCCGACTGAACCTTCACCACCGCAGCCGCGAACGAGTTTTCGCGAAATACCCGCATGATAAGGACAGTCGAGAGCATCAGGAACGCAAGCCCGATCGCCTGCAGG
>DATHPL010000307.1:0-2233 GCA_035483915.1 Bradyrhizobium sp. | reverse complement strand
CGCTCTCGGCACCGGCGCCTTGGCCTCCACCACTTGTGTCCTCGGCTTCGGCCGCATGCTGTCCGGAAGCAAGTCCGGCATCGAAACCCCGACGCCGATCATCACGACCAGCGCCGCCGCAATCGCCGAGGTCGCCGTTGCAATCGTGCGCCAGCGGCGGGCACGGGCGACAAGCTCGATCACGTTGGAGGTGTCGACAGCAAACGTTTCGGCGCTTGGCGTACCGGCCACAGCGGGGGCACCGACGGGGCCGACAACACCGTGCGCCGCCAGAGCCTCAGCTATGGCGGACAGCGACACAGATTCCGGAAGCACGATCGGCGACTGCGGTTCGGCATGACCAATCGCGGCTTTGATCTTCTCCCACAATTCCGGCCGCGGCTCGACCGAACCGACCATCTGGTTGAGGGCGCCGAGCTTGTGCTCCCATGCGACGACGACCGCCGTGAAGTCCGGGTCAGTGGACATCATGGTTTCGACCTGCGCCCGCTCGTCGGCACTGAGTGTGCCGAGTGCGTATTCCGCGGCGAGCGCGATATGGTCCTCGCTATAGGCCATCATCCAAAATCCAGACTGCTCCTCAAAATCCAAACCACTGCTAAAGTCCGAGACACTCCCTGATGTCCATCATGCTACGACGCAGCCATGTCTTCACCGTGTTAACCGGCGCCGCGAATTTCTCCGCCAGTTGATCGCGGCTCCAGCCGTTGTAATAAGCGAGCAGCACCAGCTTTTGCCGATCCGGCTCCAGCCGGCCGACGCACTCCAGAAGACGCTTCAGATCTTCCGTCATCTCCCGCCGGGCCAGCGGATCCGGCGTATCGGCTGCCACTTCCATGGCGGAAGGCTCGTCTTCGATCGACGCCTCACCACGCTTGCGCACGACATCGATCGCCCGGTTGCGCGCAATCGATGCCATCCACGTGATCGGCGAAGACTGCCCAGGATTGAACGATCCGGCGCTGTGCCAGATCTTGACGTAAGCTTCCTGTATGACCTCCTCAGCGAGATCCTGTCGCCGCAAGATACGGAGCACGACACCGAAGAGTTTCGCCCGCGTGGCGGCATAGAGCCGCTCGAAAGCAGCCTCATCACCCTTCGCCACCGCGGCAATCAGCCAGACCAGCTCAGCTGGCGTCAGCATTTAGCGTCCCCCAAATCGCGATGCCCGTCGTTTCCGAAACGCATCAGCGTCTCGTATCACATCTTGGGGCAAAACCGTCCATCAGGAAAGCGGCAGGGGTTCCGGCCAAACCGCGCACGGCATCGCGTGGGCAGCTTTTGCAACGCCCAGGCGGTATCAACGCCAAGCCAAAAACCCGGACTTAATAAAGTCCGGGTTTCGATAATTCAAAACGGCGTTGTGAGCGGCGAAACGCTTTAGGCGATCGCCCCGATGCGCGCACGCATCAAACCGATGCTATCGAGATCGGCCTGTTCGCGGGCGCTCTCTTCGGCCCGTTCACGTGCCTGATCGCGCTCGTCGAGTAGCTCGACCTTCTTCAGTTCATCGAAGGCTTCGGCGAGAAGACCGCGGGCGTCTTCGAGCTGAACGCGCAGCTCTTCAGCGGAACGGGTGAGATTTTCCCGGCGCTGGATCGCGGCCTTGGCATAGGTCGGATACGCAAAGTGCGAAGGATCATTGATTCCGGCGCGTTCCTGTTCGGTCTGGATTTCGCGCTCCAGGTCGACCGACATGCGCTGAAAATCAGCGATCATGCCTTCGATCTGCGAGACCCGACGGCGCTTTTCATCGACCTGAAACTTCTTCAGACGGATCAGCGTTTCACGTGACTTCATCGACTCATACTCCCCAGAAGTCCCAATTTGCTCGCGGGACAGTGCCGGCTCCCCGTCGGGGCCCCGCCGGCATTACAACTGTGGCGCGGATGATGGCCTGACAAAGTTAGCGTTCCGTTTCCAAACCCTGAAGGATTCGCTGTAACCGCCCATAACCGTCTTTGAGGGCGGTCGATTCGTCCTTGGCCTGGCGCAAAAAGGTCTCCAGCGGCTCGTGCAGGCGGATCGCCTCGTCGACCTCCGGGCTTGTGCCCGCTTTATAGGCCCCGAGCCGAATCAATTCCTCCATATCGGCATAGGTCGCCATCACCTGGCGGGCCTTGGTGATAACAGGGAGAAAGGCCGGATCGGCCGATTTCGGCATCGTGCGCGAAACCGACTTGAGGATATTCACCGCCGGGAACCTTCCGCGCTCGGCAATCCGCCGCTCCAT
>DATHPL010000306.1:0-3021 GCA_035483915.1 Bradyrhizobium sp. | reverse complement strand
GCTGCTGGATGTGCGGCGCGCCTGCTGCTTCCGGATGCAGCGCAAAACTGGTGATGAAGGCGGCATCCTCCCGTCAACTCGATGGGCTCGGCTATCCGGTCCAGAGGGGCCGAAGGCTGGATAGGGTCCGTATCGAAATGCCGCGCTGTGTCAGCTGCCGAAGCTGGGTCAGTGGCTGGATTACGGTTCTGGCCATTGTGACGGTGGTGGCCGCTATTGCTGGTACCCTCATACAATCTTTTGTATTCCCCGCGGCCGCAGCGCCGCCCTGGCTCAAGGTCCATCACGATGGCATCGGCAACGTCGGGACCGGCATCGGCCTCGTTCTTGGCTTCATTGCCGCCCTGCTGGGGATGGCATGGGAACGCAGGCGATCAGGGCGACAATCAGCCAATACCTACCCGCCTGTTGTGAGCTTGCGCCAGTTGGGCTGGAGTTTTTTGTCGGACTAGTGGAGTGGATTTGACATTCGCTACCCGGTAGCCGGAAATGCGCGAATAGCGATCCGCTGATTCAGCGCGGCCGCAGTTTGTCAGCACCAGGGAATTAAAATTCAATGCGTAAAGGACCACTCGATCCCGTCGACCTGTTGCGCGGCGTGAGAGCGTAATGACAGCCTCGTCACGCCGTTGTGCGCTCATCACCGGCTCAAGTGGTGGGCTCGGCTATGCAATCGCCGAGAGCCTCGCTGCTGCCGGACATGAGATTGTGCTGCATGGAATCGACGAACCGGAAAAGGTCGAGCCGGAGCGGACCGCGTTGCAAGGCCGCCACGGCGTGACGGTGGTTTATTGCCGGGCCGATCTGTCCGAACTCACCGGCGTCGAACGGTTGATGACGTTTACGCGGGAGGCGATCGGCGATCCCGATATCGTCGTCAATAACGCGGTGATCCGGCATTTCGCACCGATCGAGCAGTTTTCGCACGCCGATTGGCAGCGCTCGCTGGCCGTCAATCTGACGGCGCCGTTTCATATTATTCGGCTGGCGTTGCCAGCGATGCGCGCCAAGGATTTCGGCCGCATCATCAACCTGTCCTCGCATTACGGCCAACGTGGCGCGCAGGGGCGCGCCGATTACGTGACAACCAAGACCGGCATTATCGGCCTGACCCGCGCCGTGGCGATGGAGACGGTCGGCACCGGCATCACCTGCAATGCAATCAGCCCCGGAACGCTGCCGACGCCCGCGATCATGAGCCGCATCGATGCCATGGCGTCTTCGCGTGGCATCTCGCATGACGAAGCGAGGCGCGACTACATGAAAGAGCGCCAGCCCAGCGGCCGCTTTGTCCGCCTGGAGGATGTCGGAGCGATGGCAGCCTTTCTGTGCGGTCCGGCCGGCCGCGACATCACCGGCACCGTTATCCCGATCGACGGCGGCTGGTCCGCGGCTTGAAGTGTGCCCTTAGGTATCGGGGGCACCGACCTCAAGCGCTCTCAGCCGTAGCGTCAGGTCACGGGAGCCGGATTGAACAGCGTGAGATCGTTGTGAATGCCCCAACGGTCGGACCACACCTTTGTGCGGCCACTGGCGACATCGAGGATCAGGCGGAACAGTTCCCAACCGGTTTCTTCAATCGTCATCTCGCCGGTCGCGATGCGGCCAGCATCGAAATCGATCAGGTCTTTCCAGCGCCGCGCCAGTTCGCTGCGGGTTGCGACCTTGATGACGGGCGTAGCCGCGAGCCCGTAAGGTGTACCGCGCCCCGTCGTGAACACCTGCAAGGTCATGCCGGAGGCAAGCTGAAGCGTGCCGCAGATGAAATCGGAGGCTGGAGTTGCCGCAAACAGCATGCCCTTCTGCCTAGCCTTCTCCCCTGGCGCCAGCACGCCGACGATCGGGCTTGAGCCTGACTTCACGATCGAACCGAGCGATTTTTCGACGATGTTGGCGAGCCCGCCCTTCTTGTTGCCCGGCGTTGTATTCGCGCTGCGGTCGGCGCCGCCGCGCGCCAGATAACTGTCGTACCATGCCATTTCGCGGATCAGCGCCTGGCCGACCTCCTCGTTGACCGCCCGGCGCGTCAGAAGCTGGATGGCGTCCCGCACCTCGGTGACCTCGGAGAACATCACGGTCGCGCCCGCGCGCACCAGGAGATCGGCGGCAAATCCGACGGCGGGATTGGCGGTGACGCCTGAGAAAGCGTCGCTGCCGCCACATTGCAGTCCGATCACGAGATCGGAAGCCGGACAGGTCTCCCGGCGGCGCTGGTTGAGCACCGCCAATCGGGCCTCGGCCATCGTCATGATGTGTTCGACGATGGCGCCGAAGCCATCGAAGGCTTCATCCTGCATCCGCACGATGGCGTCACCCATCCCCTCGGGCACCAGTCGCTCCGGCGCGAGCTTCTCGCAGCCAAGCCCGACCACCATCACCTCGCCGCCGAAATTCGGATTGAGGGCGATGTTTTGCAGCGTCCGTATCGGCACGACGGCGTCCGGCGCCGAGATCGCCACGCCACAGCCATAGGCATGGGTGACCGGGATGACGTCGTCGACGTTGGGATATTTCGGTAGCAACTCGGCGCGGATGCGCTTGATCGCATATTCCAGCGTGCCCTTGACGCACTGGACCGACGTCGAGATGCCGAGAAGGTTCTTGGTGCCGACCGAGCCGTCCCGGTTGCGGTAGCCTTCGAACGTATAGTTTTCCAGTGGCGGGAGCGGCTTGGGAACTGCGGTTGCGATTTCGAGCTTGTCGAGCGCGGGAGCATCGGGCATCTGGATGCGCGCTTCGTCGACCCATTCCCCCGCGAGAATAGCGGAGGCGGCATGGCCGATGACCTCGCCATAGCGCAGGATCGGCGCCCCCTCGGCGATATCGACGAGCGCCGTTTTGTGCCCTTGCGGGACAAACGCGCGAAGCTCGAGGCCGCAGGCGAAGCGTGAGCCGGCCGGAAGGCCAAAATCGTTGACAACGATCGCGACATTGTCGCGCTCGTTGAGTTTGACGTAACGAGGTTGTTCGGTGACGAGTTCTCTTTTGCCCATCGTCAAAACTCCTGCCGGGCCCGGCCAG
>DATHPL010000305.1:0-7319 GCA_035483915.1 Bradyrhizobium sp. | reverse complement strand
GCGCGAGGCCCGGTCGCTTCCCGCCTTACCACCAGCGAGTCCCGGTAGACGACATAGGCGCGGGCGTCGGGGCGGCTTTCCATCGCCAGCAGCTTCGTCTCGTCGCCGCGCAAATGGGCGGCGCGATCGAGGATATGCGAGACGAAACCCGGCTGTCCCAACGGAAACGAATCGAATGCGTTCATGTGTTCAAACCTAGTGCCCACTTTCCGAAGTTCGTGTTGCCTCTCAGCGCCCACCTTTCACGAACTTCGGAAAGTTATGGGCACTAGCAAATTTATGACTTCTAGCGCCGCTTTCTATTTGAAGCTCCTGAAAAGAATTTGCCGCTTGTGGTGCAGGAGCTTCAAATAGGCGGCGCTAGCCAGATTTTTCGGCGAAGCGCGCTGATAAAGCGCTGAACCTCCTCGGCATCATGCGCGAGCGGCGGCATTACCCCCCAGACCGGCCGTGGCCAAGCGGCATCACTCGACCGCCGCGCGATAATGTGCACGTGCAATTGTGGAACCATATTGCCGAGTGCTGCGATGTTCAGCTTCTCGCATTTGGTGATTTCTTTCAATGCACGTGCAACACGGGAAATCTCCGTCATCAATTGCGCCTGCTCGACCTCGTTGAGATCGATGATTTCCACAATTTCAGGCCTGCGCGGCACCAGCAGCAGCCACGGATAATGCGCATCCTTGATGACGAGCACGCGGCTCAGCGGCAGGTCGCCAATGTCGATGGTATCTTCGTTGAGCCGCGCATGGAGCGACCAGGCGGATTCCTCAGGCGCCATGGATATTTCCCTGTTTTGCCCGGCCAGGACCCTGTAACCCCTGCAACTAATGCCTTATCCGCGATTCTGTACAAGTCCTCCAAACGCCCCGCACCCGCTTGCTTTCCGGGCCATTTGGCCCCAAATAAGGGCCGGGAGATTGGCGGTGGACGAGCCACTCGCCAACCGGGTCAGGTCCGGAAGGAAGCAGCCCTAACGAGGTCCGGATCGGGTCGCTCGTCAGTCTCCTACCTGTTTTGCCGGCGAATAGCGCATGCGCCGCGACCGAATTCCGCCGGGCGGCTGCTCCGCAAAGTGCCTGTTCCGCAAAGCCAGCTTCGCGAGATGATCAATTGCGGACCGACCGATGAATGACGCTGGCGCCCCCCTGACCCCCCACGATTCCGAAACAGCCGGCCAAGATGGCCTTGACCTGGGTGGGCAGGCGCCGACCGCCAAGCCTTATCGTGTCCTGGCGCGGAAATACCGGCCCGCGGGTTTCGAGGATTTGATCGGCCAGGAGGCGGTGGTCCGCACCGTTTCGAACGCATTCGAAACCGGGCGCATTCCGCAGGCCTGGATCCTGACCGGGGTCCGCGGCGTCGGCAAGACCACCACGGCGCGGATTTTGGCGCGCGCCTTGAACTACGAATTGCCGGATGGATCGGTGAAGGGGCCGACGATCCATATGCCGAAGCTCGGCGTGCATTGTCAGGCGATCATGGAAAGCCGGCACATGGATGTGCTGGAAATGGACGCCGCGTCCCACACCGGTGTCGACGATGTGCGCCAGATCAACGACAGTGTGCGCTATGCGCCGGCGAGCGCGCGTTACAAGGTCTACATCATCGACGAAGTCCACATGCTCTCGACGGCGGCGTTCAATGCGTTTCTGAAAACGCTGGAAGAGCCGCCGGAGCACGCCAAATTCGTTTTCGCCACCACCGAAATCCGTAAAGTCCCGGTCACGGTGCTGTCGCGCTGCCAGCGCTTCGACTTGCGCCGGGTCGAGGCGGACGTGCTGATGACGCATCTGGCCAATATCGCGGCGAAAGAAGGCGTCGAGGCCGAAGCGGAAGCGCTCGGCATCATCGCGCGTGCCGCGGAAGGTTCGGTGCGGGATTCGCTGTCGCTGCTCGATCAGGCGATCGCGCATGCCGCAGGTCCGGTCCGCGCCGACGCGGTGCGGCAGATGCTCGGGCTTGCCGATCGTACGCGCGTGATCGACCTGTTCGAACATCTCGTTCGTGGTGACATCGCAAGTGCCTTCAAGGAATTTCGCGAGCAATACGACACCGGTGCTGATCCGGTCGTGGTGCTGTCGGACCTCGCCGAATTCGTCAACTTCGTCACCCGCGTCAAGATCGTGCCGGCGACCGCCGACAACGTCGCCTTCGGCGAAACCGAGCGGAAGCGGGCGCGAGACTTTGCGGCAAAGATTTCGATGCGGGTGCTGTCGCGGATGTGGCAGATGCTGCTCAAGGGCACCGCCGAAGTCCAGGGCGCCACGCGCCCCGCGGCCGCCGCCGAAATGGTGCTGGTGCGCATCGCCTATGTCGCCGATATGCCGACGCCGGACGAGGCGATCCGGATGATCGAGCAAAATGGCGGCACCTCGGCGGCGGTGCCGACGAACGCTCCAGCGCGGCAGACGACATCCGCGCCTGTTGCGTCGATGCCGTCATCGCCGTCACGATCGGCTGCGGCCCCGCGCGCCAGCGCCGAGCCGTCGATGCGGCCGCAAATGGCAGCGCCCTCGCCCGAGGTTCAAGCCGCACCCGCGCGGCGGATCGCGAGCTTTCCCGAACTGGTGGCGCTGGCCGGCGAAAAGCGTGATTTGCTGACCAAGGCCGCGCTGGAAGCCGATGTGCGGCTGGTTCGCATCGAGGACGGGCGACTGGAAGTAGCGCTGGAGCGCAGTGCCGCGCGGACGTTGATGAACGATCTCTCGCGCAAGCTGGAACAGTGGACGGGACGGCGCTGGACCGTGATCGTGTCCAATGAAGCCGGGCAGCCGACGCTGCGCGAACAGAACGAGGCGGCGAGGAATCAGCGTGAGCGCGCAGCCGAATCCGACCCCAGGGTGCAGGAAGTTTTGGCGCGATTCCCCGGCGCGAAATTGGTCGAGGTGCGCCGGCTTGCCGCCGAGCCGCCGGAATCTCATGCTGATGGTGATGACCTCGCCGATAACGGCGATGGCGACGACGCATAACGATTTCAAAAGGAACGTCGATGGCTGACTTTCTCGGCATGATGAAGCAGGCGGCGCAGCTGCAATCGAAGATGCAGGCGATGCAGGAGGAACTCGGCAACGTCGAGGTCGAGGGCATTTCCGGCGGCGGTCTGGTCAGCGTGCGGATGACCGCGAAGATGGAGGTCAAGGCCTTCAAGATCGATCCGTCCCTGATGAAGGCGGAGGAGCACGAAATCCTCGAGGACCTGCTGGTCACCGCACTTGGCGATGCGCGGCGCAAGGCCGAGATTGCGATGCAGGAAAAGATGCAGGGACTTGGTTTGCCGCCGGGATTGGGCCTCGGCTAGTGGACGTTGACTGACACATGGCCACTGCGGTCGCCGGACCTGAAATTGAACGCCTGATCCAGCTGTTGGCGCGGTTACCCGGATTGGGGCCGCGTTCGGCGCGGCGCGCGGCGCTGCATCTGATCAAGAAACGCGAAGCGCTGATGACGCCGTTGACATCGGCGCTTCAGGTAGCAATCGACAAGATCCAGGTCTGCAAAATCTGCGGCAATATCGACACCCAAAATCCTTGCACGGTGTGCACCGATCCCAGGCGCGATCAGTCGATCATCGTGGTGGTGGCCGACGTGGCCGATCTTTGGGCGCTGGAGCGGGCAAACGCCAGCAACGGCCTCTATCACGTTCTCGGCGCGACACTGTCGCCGCTCGACGGCGTCGGCCCACAGGATCTGACGATCGATGCGTTGGTCAAACGCGCTCACGAGCCACAGGTGAACGAAATCATCCTGGCGCTCAATGCGACGGTCGACGGCCAGACCACCGCGCATTACATCACCGACCTCTTGCAAGACGCCAATGTCAGGGTCACGCGGCTGGCCCATGGTGTGCCGGTCGGCGGCGAACTCGATTATCTTGACGAGGGCACGTTGTCCGCGGCGATGCGGCAACGGACCCTGTTTTAGCCAAACAGACGGAAGCGATTGAAATGACGAAACGGAGATTCGGCAGACAACTCGCCTTGGGCGCGATCATCGCTGGCGTAATGGCGGTGCCGGCGGCATGGGCACAGCAGGATGAACCGGCGCCCGCCGTTGACAACAAGCCGGGCACCTTGATCAAAGCCGGTGATGTGCTGTCGGGAGAGCTCAACTCCCTGCGCGGCCACGGAGACAAGAAGGGCAAGCGCTCGGCGACTTACCAGCTCACCAGCCAGCCACACCGGCTGCCGCCGCCCGGCGGCCTGTGCGGGCTCGAGACAGGGCCTGAGACCTTTCAGATCGTGACGAATAACGACGCCCAGGCCACGCAGCTGAAGAGCTTTGTCGGCAAGGCAATTTCACTGCGGGTTGACGAAATCGCCTGCGCTGAAGATGCCGGGCAGATGAGCGAGGCCGTGATTTCCAAATGGAGCGTGGTGACCAAGCACTAATGTTCCGGTTCTGACATTCGTATCCTCTCGCCGTGTCGCCACACTTAGGACTTCAGGCTCCCGAAATGCCCGCGCCGCTGCAGGTAAACCAGCAAGACGAAGCTCGGGATCGCCGACACGGCGCATAACAGGAAGTAGCCGAACCAGCCCGCCGCTTCCGCCATGTAGCCGCTGCCTGCCGCAAACACGGTGCGTCCGAGAGCCGTCAACGCGGTCAGCAACGCATACTGCGTTGCCGTGTGCAGTGGGTTGCCGCAGAGCGCGGAGAGATACGCTACAAAAGCAACGGTCCCAAGTCCGGCGGTGAATTGCTCTGTCGTGATCGCAAAAGTCAGCCACGCCAGATCATGGCCGACGATGGCTTGCCACGAGAAGGGCAGGATCGCGATCGTCTGCAGGATGCCGCCGATCCAGAGGCTCGTACTGAGCGAAAAGGATCGGGCGACAAAGCCTCCGGCGAACCCGCCGAGCAGTGCCGCGGCGAAGCCGACGCCCTTGAGGATGGCTGCGAGTTCGACGCGCGAAAAGCCGACCTTGAGCGCGAATGTTGTATTCATGGCGGTAGCCAAAGCGTCGGCGAGCTTGAACAACACGACGAACAGGATGATGGCGATCGCGGCGTCACGCGAAAGAAAGTCTTTGATGCTTGCGGTCGCGACCTCGATGAGGCGCTTTCCCGCATTCTCGTGGCCGGGACCCGTATGCGCCGTAATCGCCCGGACCGAGGACTCCGGTTCAACAGCAAGCAGCGTCGCCAGCATGCCGACGACGATCAGGAACCCCATCACGATATAGGTCGCGCTGTAAGCAGCCTGTTGATCGATGCCATGACTCGCGAAGGCGCTGACCAGGAGCAGTGCGCCGGCGCCGGAGACAAGCGCGGCAATTCGGTAGGCCGCCACGTAGGACGCCATGCCGGCGGCTTGTTCGCTTTCGTCCAGGCTCTCGATGCGGAAGGCATCGATGATGATGTCCTGGGTCGCCGAGGCGGTCGTGACCAGCAAGGCTGCGATGGCGACGCCGAACGGGGCGTGCTGGGGATCGCAATAAGCCAGCAGGATAATCGCGGCCAGCAGCAGGACCTGCGTGAGCAGCAGCCACGCCCGCCGCCGCCCGAGCCAGCGCGTCAGCAGGGGAATGTCGATGGCATCGACGGCCGGAGACCAGAACACCTTGGTCCAATAGGGGGTGCCGACAAACGCGAACAAGCCGATGGTTTTGATGTCGACGCCGCTTTCAGTCATCCAGGCCTGCAACGTCTGGCCGGCGAGCGAGAAGGGCAGGCCCGCCGAAAACCCGAGCAGCAGCACGACAAGAACGCGGCGTTGCGTATAAACCAGAAGCACGTCACCCCAGGAGGGGCGGGCAGGCTTTTCAGGTGATGCAGATGCAGCTTCCGGATCGGTCATGCCGCCCTGTTAGCAGATTCTGGCTCTGATGTGCGGGGAGGTGAAGTCTACTCCCCGGCCTGGAGCTTGCGCGGCAGCGGAAACAGTTCGGGCGTGCCCGGCTTGACAAGGCGCGGCGGCTCCGCCGGCGCCTCCTTGCTGAAGTCGAGTTCCTCGATACGCCCTGCGCGCTTTTCGATTTTGTCGGCGGAAATCAGGATTTGCCGCACGTCTTCGTTGGCATCTGCAAAGTGCTTCTGCAGTTTGAGCACGCGCTCGCGCAGCCGCCCTAGATCGTCGCCGAGATTGAGCACCTCGGTGCGAATCTGGTCGGCGGCATCGCGCATCCGCGCGTCTTTGAGGATTTGCTGCATCACCTGGATCGCGAGCATCAAAAGCGACGGCGACACCAGCACGACGCGGGCGCGATAGGCTTTCTGGACCACGTCGTCGAAGCGGTCGTGAATTTCGGCATAAACCGATTCCGACGGCACGAACATCAACGCGGTATCCTGGGTCTCGCCGGCGATCAGGTATTTTTCGGCGATATCGCTGACATGCTTCATCACGTCCGTGCGCAACCGCTGCGTGGCGATTTTCTTTTCCTCGTCAGTTCGCGCGTCGTGCAGCGCGGTGATGGCTTCCAGCGGGAATTTGGCGTCGATGCAAAGCGGCCGCTGATCGGGCAGGAACACCACGCAATCCGGCCGCTTTCCGGTCGAAAGCGTGTGCTGAAACTCATAAGCGCCTTTCGGCATGCCGTCCTGGACGATCGCTTCCATCCGCGCCTGGCCGAACGCGCCGCGCGATTGCTTGTTGGCGAGCACGTCGCGCAAGGTGGTGACCTGCGACGTCAGGTCGGTGAGATTCTTGTGCGCGTTATCGATGATGCCGAGCCGCTCATGCAGCACGCGGAGCGAATCCATGGTGTTGCGCGTCGTCTGCTCCATGGATTGGCCGACGCGATGGGTCACCGAATCCAGGCGTTCGGTGACCGCGCGGGCCATTTCGGCCTGCCGTCCCGCCAAAGCCTGTCCCATGGCGTCAACGCGGCCGGTGGCCTCGCTTTGCGCGCGCAGCATTTCGCCCAGGCGCTCCTCAAGCTCGTCGGCGCGGATTGCCTGCGCCATCGCCAACTCCGCCCCGCGGCGGCCGGAGCGCGCGATCACGATGGCGATGACCACGAGCAGGATAAGCGCAAGCGCGCCGAAGGCGACCAGCGCCTCGCCGGTGTGGACCAGCGTGGTGCCGATCATGAAAAGGATCTCGTTCATGCCGCCCTTGTAGCCGATTCGGTCTTGAACACGAACGAAGAGGGAACATTTATGGTTAATATCAGGTAAATTTTCTTGGTTAATGCTTTCCTAACAATCATGGTTAAGCACGGATAAATGCCGATGCGCGCGCATTGACCCCATGGATTCATCCCCTTAAATCGCCCGCCATGGCATTAAGAGAAATCATCATCCTTCCCGACCGGCAGTTGCGTCTGGTCTCCAAGCCGATCGAGAAAGTCACGGCAGAGATCCGCCAATTGGCC
>DATHPL010000304.1:0-3821 GCA_035483915.1 Bradyrhizobium sp. | reverse complement strand
GCAGCTGACGCATAGAAAAATCGGGTACTGCCATGGTTCTAGTTCTCCGGTTGGTTCCTCCGGAAACGTGTGAGCAAGCGAGCCTTATGGCCCGGCTGCCACCGGACGGCCTTTTGAGCCATGTTTCCGTGTGAGATGGCGGGGTATATAGCCGGATTTTCGCGAGAAGCAAGGAAATACGGGGGTTTTTGGGTCACCTGGAGGCCGGCAATCGAGACGAAATCCCGCAAATTCGGGGGCGGAGGCCGGTTTTCCTGAGGCTACGAGACCCCAACGCCTCTCTGCGGGCGCCCGGGGGCCCCTACACCATCTCCACCCTGCCGTCCTTGAGCCGATAGATCCCGCCGACGACCTTGAGCTTATTTTGTTCCACCGCAGTGCTCAGAATAGGCGTCGCAGTGCTGAGCTTGCCGACGTTATCGATCACATTCTGCCTGATGGCGTTGGCGAGCGTATCACCGGCCTGCTGTGACACCGCCTTCACCGCGGGCGCGATGGCCTCGACCAGCGAGGGCAAGTGCCCAGGCAATGTGGTGTTGTCCTTGAGTGATTTGATCGTCGCGCTGACCGCGCCGCAGGCGTCATGCCCCAGAACAAGGATCAGTGGCGTGCCGAGTTCGGCAACGGCGTATTCCAAGCTGGCGACAGATTCATCATTGGCGAAATTGCCCGCCACGCGGCAAACAAAGAGATCGCCGCGGCCGCTGTCGAAGGCGTATTCGGGTGCGATTCGCGAATCCGCGCAGCTCAGCACGGCGGCGTAGGGGTTCTGGCCTCCGGCCAGCGCTTCGCGTTCATGTTTGAAATCGTGACGCAGCGATACGCCCTCGACATAACGCGCGTTTCCCCTCTTCAAGCGTTCGAGAGAGGCCGCGGGCGTCAGCACATTCTGCGGCTTCGGCGGCGCCTTCTCCTTGGCACCGGCCGCGCTCGCCAACAAAAGTCCCATGGTCGAGACCGCGGCACCCAGTACGCTGCGACGGGAAGGTTCAAACCTTGCTATCGAATTTCGACGGCACATCTCACACATCGGAAAATCCTTTCCCCGATCAGAGCGTCTCCACCATCTCTACACCCGCCACCGCCTTAATGGCACCAGCAATCTGCGGTGACACCTGGAAACGACCTTCCAGCTTGAACTCGACCTCGGTCTGCATGTCGAGGCGCAGCACCAGCGCGATATCGCCGCTGCCGGATTGGCCGGCCGGCGGCGAAAGCCGCCGCGCGATCGATTCCAACGGCTTGGTGTCGCGCAGGAAAATCCGCAAACCTTTCTGGGTCTTGGCGGCGGCATCATCGAGCGCCTCGGCGTGAAGCACGCGCGCACGCACATCCTCGCCCTGCAGCTCCGCGCCCAGTTGCAGAAGCACGGCGGCTCCCGGCTCCAGTATGTCGCGGTATTGAGCCAGACCTTCCGAGAACAACACCGCCTCGAAATGACCGGTGGGGTCCGACAGGCCGATGATGCCCATCTTGTTGCCGGTCTTGGTGCGCCGCTCCATGCGCGAGACCACGGTCGCGGCCACCTTGCCGGCAGTCGCGCCGGTCTTTACCGCGCGCGAGAACTCGGCCCAGGACTGCACGCGCAGCCGCTTGAGCACCGTGACATAGTCGTCGAGCGGATGGCCGGACAGGAAGAATCCGATCGCATCATATTCACGCCGCAGCCGCTCGGCCGGCAGCCAGGGCTCGACCTGCGGCAGCATGATGGTCGGTGCGTCCGCCGCACCACCGAACATGTCGTTCTGGCCGGAGGTCGCGGCCTCGTGGCTGCGCTGGCAGGCCGCCAGGATCGCATCCGCGCCGGCAAAAACCCGCGCCCGGTTCGGATCGAGCGAATCGAAGGCGCCGGCGGCGGCAAGGCTCTCGATGATCCGTTTGTTGATCGCGCGCGGGTTCACGCGCGAAGCAAAATCGGCAAGCGAGGTGAATTGCCCGCCACGGCGTTCATCGATGATCAGTTCGACGGCTTGCGGGCCAACGCCCTTCAGCGCGGCGAGTGCGTAATAGATCGTATTGTTGCTGACCTCAAAGACGGCGCCGGAGCGATTGACGTTGGGCGCCTCGACCTTGATCCCCAGCCGCTGCGCCTCGGCGCGAAATTCCGAGAGCTTGTCGGTGTTGTTGAGTTCCAGCGTCATCGACGCCGCCAGGAATTCGACCGGGTAATGCGCCTTCATGTAGGCGGTGTGATAGGACACCAGCGCGTAAGCCGCGGCATGGCTCTTGTTGAAGCCGTAGTCAGCGAATTTCGCGAGCAGTTCGAAGATGGTTTCGGCCTGCCCTTTTGGCACGTTGTTCTTGACTGCGCCTGCAACGAAAATGGCGCGCTGCTTCTCCATCTCGGCGCGGATCTTCTTGCCCATCGCGCGGCGCAACAGGTCGGCGTCGCCGAGCGAATAGCCCGCCATTACCTGGGCGATCTGCATCACCTGTTCCTGGTAGATGATGACGCCGAACGTTTCCTTCAGGATCGGTTCGAGCAGCGGGTGGAGATATTCCGGCTCCTCGTCGCCGTGCTTGCGCGCGCAATAGGTCGGGATGTTCGCCATCGGACCCGGGCGATACAGCGCCACCAGCGCGATGATGTCCTCGAAGCGGTCGGGCCGCATGTCGACCAGCGCCCGCCGCATGCCCTGACTTTCCACCTGGAAAACGCCGACCACATCGCCGCGCGCCAGCATCTGGTAACTGGGCGCATCGTCCAGCGGCAGCGTGGCGAGATCGACCTCGACGTCGCGCTGCTTGAGCAGTTTCACGGCGACGTCGAGCACGGTCAGCGTCTTCAAGCCCAGGAAGTCGAATTTGACGAGGCCCGCCGGCTCGACCCATTTCATGTTGAACTGGGTGACCGGCATATCGGATTTCGGATCGCGGTAGAGCGGCACGAGTTCGCTCAACGGGCGGTCGCCGATCACGATGCCCGCGGCGTGGGTCGAGGCGTGCCGGGTCAGGCCCTCCAGACGCTGCGCGATGTCGAAGGCGCGCGCCACCACCGGATCCTCGTCGCGAAACGCCTGCAGCTTCGGCTCGCTTTCGATCGCGGCCGCGAGCGTCACGGGGGCCGCGGGATTTTGCGGCACGAGCTTGGTCAGCTTGTCGACCTGCCCATAGGGCATTTGCAGCACGCGCCCGACGTCGCGCAGCACGCCGCGCGCCTGAAGCGTTCCGAAGGTGATGATCTGGGCGACCTGGTCGCGGCCGTAGCGCTGTTGCACGTAGTCGATCACTTCGCCGCGGCGATCCTGGCAGAAGTCGATGTCGAAGTCCGGCATCGACACGCGTTCCGGATTGAGGAAGCGTTCGAACAGCAGGCCAAAGCGGATCGGATCGAGATCGGTGATCGTCAGCGCATAGGCCACCAGCGAGCCCGCGCCGGAGCCGCGGCCGGGACCGACCGGAATGCCTTCCGACTTCGCCCACTTGATGAAGTCGGCAACGATCAGGAAGTAACCCGCATAGTTCATGCGGGTGATGACATCGAGCTCAAAGGCGAGCCGCGCGCGATAGTCTTCTTCGGAGCTTCCTTGCGAGAGTCCGTGAACGGCGAGCCGGTTGCTTAGACCGTCCTCGGCCTGGCGGCGCAATTCGCCGGCTTCTTCGTGGGCCGCATCCGTGGCGTTGGTGCCGGCGCCGACCGTGAAGCGCGGCAGGATCGGTTTGCGTGTTTTGGGGCGAAACGCGCAGCGCTCGGCGATCTCGACGGTGGAGTTCAGGGCTTCGGGAATGTCGGCGAACAACACCGCCATTTCCGCCCGCGTCTTGAATCGATGATCCGGCGTGAGCTGCTCGCGCTCGGTTTCGGCAATCAGCCGGCCGCC
>DATHPL010000303.1:0-6003 GCA_035483915.1 Bradyrhizobium sp. | reverse complement strand
CGAAGTCTCACCATGCTGTTCCCCCAGCCCAGTGAAGCTAATGCCTGTACTCCCCGACCGGCATCCTCGCGTGTGACCACGTATGACGGCAGGTCTCCTGGCTCGCGGGTCGTTACCTTTCGTCGCCTTCCCGGGACCGAGTTTCCCAGTGGCATCTGACGGAAGATTCATCGCTTACAGTTGCGGGGGCAGCCGCGGCATTGGAGAATTCTCTCCGCACCGCATTCCCTCTTGATCCTCGTGAGAGGAACCGTCGGGGCCATCTAGGAGGGTGCCGGTGAAAGAGTCAATGCCGGGCGTCTGGTTGCGCCATAGCGGTACGCATTTTGTTCGCCCGCTGTCTCTTGCTCGACACGACAGCTTGTAGCAAGCCCTATTCGCTGTCAGAGCATAGGTCTTGGTATGAGCTGGGCGGACGAAAACGTTGCGCCCTTCGGATGTGGCAAACGCACGATGAGTGTTGCGAACGTGATGGCGGGAATCGACGGCCAAGCACGCTGGCGCAGCGGCGTGACGGCGGCGCTGTTCGTTCTGGTCATTGGGCTGTTTCTGGCTTCGCTTGGCATTGGGGCGGTGCGGCTTTCGCCATGGGCTGTGGTCGATGCCCTGTTCGGTGGCGGGACCGACGTCGCGCAGGTGATCGTCCGCGAGATACGGCTGCCGCGCGCCATTCTTGGCGTCGCGATCGGTGCGATGCTCGGCCTTTCCGGCGCCGCATTGCAGGGCCTGTTGCGCAATCCGCTGGCGGCGCCTTCGCTGTTCGGCGCGCCGCAATCGGCGGCATTCGGCGCCGTATTGATCATCGCGCTCGGCCTCGCCGATGTGCGCTCCTTTGCGTTGCCGCTGGCCGCGATCACCGCCGCCTTCCTGTCGGTCTTCATGCTTCTCGTGATCTCCGGGCGCAACGCCGGACTCCTGATTCTGATCCTCGCGGGGTTGGCGTTGTCGAGCCTTGCCGGTGCGGCGACAGCGCTTGTGATGAATCTGTCGAGCAATCCGTTTCTGGTGATCGAGATTACATTTTGGCTGCTCGGCTCGCTGGACGACCGCAGCTTTCGCCACGTAGCGTTGGCGCTGCCCTTTATCTTGGCCGGCGCAATCATCCTGTTCAGTCAGCGCAATGCTTTCCGCGTGCTCAGCCTTGGCGAGGAGACCGCGCAAAGTCTCGGCGTCGATGTCGCCCGCTTGCGGCTCCTGGTGATTTCCGGCGTCGCGCTCGGTGTCGGCGGTTCAGTCGCTGTATCCGGCACCATCGGCTTCATCGGCCTCGTGGCTCCGCACCTGATGCGGCCGTTGATCGGGCAAGACCCGGCGCGGCTGTTGCTGCCGAGCGCACTCACTGGCAGCGCCTTGCTGCTCGCTGCCGACATCGCCGTGCGCATTATTCCTTCGACCAGCGACATCAAGGTCGGCGTGCTGACCTCGATCATCGGCGTGCCGTTCTTTCTCTACCTCATCATGCGCGAACGGCGCTCGCTCGGCGGGGGCGTCGCATGACGGGGCAGGCCTTCCTGACCACGCAAGGCCTTAGCGTGCGGCTCGCCGGCCGGACCGTGCTGCGCGATGTCTCGCTGGCCTTGTCGAAGGGCCACCTGGTCGCGCTGGTCGGGCCCAACGGCGCCGGCAAGACCACGCTGCTCCGGGCGCTGGCGGGGCTGGTGCCTTGCGACGGCGCTATCCACGTCGGAGGCGTCGTTTTGTCGGCGCTGGCGCTGCGAGAGCGCGCGCGCCGCTTTGCCTATTTGCCGCAGGGCCATATCGTTCACTGGCCGTTGCCGGCGCGGGATATCGTCGCGTTGGGACGCTATCCGCATGGCGCAACCGACCCGGCTCGCCTGACGCCAAGGGATGCCGAGGCCGTCACGCGAGCGATGCGGTCCGCCGATGTGACCGACCTCGGCGAACGCCCGGTGACGGAATTATCCGGCGGCGAGCGTAGCCGCGTGGCGCTGGCGCGCGTGTTTGCGGTCGAGGCGCCGGTCATTCTCGCCGATGAGCCGACTTCGTCGCTCGATCCGCGTCACCAGCTCGATGTCATGAAGACGCTGCGCATGGCGGCCGATAGCGGCACGCTGGTGATCGTGGTGACCCACGATCTCGGTTTGGCCGCGCGATTTGCCGACACGGTGTTGGTGTTATCAGAAGGCCTGCTAGTGTCACAGGGCAATGCCAGCCAAGCGCTATCCGATCGGGTGATGGCGGATGTTTTCCGGGTCAGCACCTATCGCGCCGAATATCGGCAGGAAGCGGTGATCGTGCCCTGGGACAAAAATTCGGACAAGTCCCCGGAACCGTCCAAATGAGACGGAGGGCGATCGCAGTACTTGCAGCATCGTGCATTTTGTTGCCGGTTTCGGCTGCAGCTTTGCCCCGTATCGCATCCATGAATCTGTGCACGGATCAATTGTTGATTTCGCTCGCCGGCCCCGAACAGATTCTGGGCCTCAGCCGATACGAAGGCGGGCGCTTCAAATCCTTTGCTATTGAAGGTGCCGAACAGTTCCGGGTTTTGTCGGGCGGCGCGGAAGATATTCTTCAGCTTCATCCGGACATCGTCGTCGCGAGCCTTTACGACAAGCGATCGACGCGGGAGCTGCTGAAAGAGAAGGGGGTTCGTCTCGCTGAATTCGCGGTGCCGCGCAATCTCGACGAGGTCAAAGCGCAGATTCGCGAAATGGGCGATCTCGTCGGTCACCCCGACCGTGCGAAGGCCGAGATCGCGCGGCTGGACGATGCGATCGCGCGAGCGCGCGCGACGGTGTCGCAGCATCACTACAAGGTATTGCCTTTGTCGCAGCGCGGCTGGGTGTCCGGCAGCGACAGCCTGCTCAGCTCGTTGCTGGCCGAGACCGGACTTTTCAATGCGGCCGGCGACCTAGGCATTGCCTCCGGCGGCTATGCCTCGCTCGAAGCCATCGTGAGCGTGAGGCCTGATTTCATCGTGGTTGAGGATGCGAGCGAGCGTGCCGAAGACGACGGTCATGCTTTCCTGCTGCATCCGGCGCTGGAGCGGCTTTATCCGCCGTCGCGGCGTATCGTGATTCCGGACCGGCTGACGGTGTGCGGCGGTGTGATGATCGCCGATGCGTTGGACCGGCTGGTCAGCGAGTTGAAACGGGTCGAGCAATAGCGTTTTCAAGCGAAGTGGGAACCGGTTCGCGTAAAGAAAACGCGTCAAAACAAAGATCAGCCCGTCAACACCGGCCCTCCAGCCTTCTTCCAGGCGTCGATGCCGCCGGCGATATGGGCCGGAGTTGCCAGCCCCGCTTCCTTCGCCGCGGCTACCGCCATCGCTGAGCGTTCGCCATAGGCGCAGAAGAAAACGATGCGCCGCCCGGTCGCGGTCGCGACTTCCCGCAACATCCCGCCGGGCTTGAGGTTGTCGCCGATCGCTGGATATGGCGCGTGCAGCGCGCCGGGGAGGGTGCCATGCTTGGCGCGCTCGCTAGTTTCGCGCAAGTCGACCAACAGAACATCGGGGCGGCCGAGACTTTCGATCGCCTCGCGCGCGGTGAACGCCAGCCCCTGCTTGGCCAACTCATCCTGATGCAGGCCGACATGCATGTTGGCCGGCACCGCGACATCCATCATTTTCGGGTTTGGCAATTTCAGATTGTTCATCAGCTCGACATATTCATCGACCGAGCGCACCTGCAGGCGCGGATTGTAGCGTTTCTCCTCGCCGATGGTGGAGACGGTATCGCCCTTATAGTCGTGAGCGGGAAAGACCATGGTTTCGTCCGGCAGCTTCAACAGCCGGTTGAAAATCGAATCGTATTGCGCCCGCGCGCTGCCGTTCTGGAAATCGGTGCGGCCGGTGCCGCGGATCAGAAGCGTGTCGCCGGTGAAAACCCGGTCTGCCATCAGATAACTGTAGGAATCGTCGGTGTGGCCGGGCGTGTACATCACGTCCAGAGTGATGCCTTCGATCGTTACCTTGTCGCCGTCGGCGACCCGCATCGCCACGACATCGGCCTTGGTCTGCTCGCCCATGATGGTGACACAGTGGGTGCGGTCGCGCAGTTCGCCGAGTCCTGTCACATGGTCGGCGTGCAGATGCGTATCAACGGCTTTGACCAGTTTGAGGTCGAGCTCACGCAGTAGCTGGCAATAGCGATCGACCCGTTCCAGCACGGGATCGAGGATCATCGCCTCGCCGCCCGCGCGGCTTGCCAGGAGATAGCTGTAGGTACCTGAGACGCTGTCGAATAGCTGACGAAAGATCATGGTAGTGAGATCCGCGAACCGATTCCCTAATCCTATCACGCCATAAATAAGAGCGCAGCGCGGCAGAAAGAACCTATCCCGGCTCCAAAATACCGGGATTGCCGGTCACGCCCCGCACCGCAACATTATTGGCAGATGGGTTGAGCGGCTTGCCGCTCCCGAGATGCTTCGCAACGACGTCCCACACCGGTACTCCTTGCTGGGCATTGACGGCGGCCCAGCTGGCAACGGAGTAGCGCTTGCCGGGCTCGATCGCGCGGCCCTTGTCGAGTTTCAGGTCGGAAATTCGCCGTCCGATCTTTTCCGCAGGCGTGCAGCTATAGCTGAGCCCGCCGATCCGGACCATGTCGCCGCCCTGCTGGTAGTAGGGATCGGGATTGAAGAGATTGTCACAGATGTCTTCGAGCGTGTTCTTGATCTCGGTGCCGGTCAGTTTTTGGACATAGGTTTCCGGATAGCTGATGGCGGTCTCCGCCAGCACGTCTTCCATCGTCAGGGGTTGGTTCGGCAGGAAACTCGCGCCCCAGCGAAAGCCCGGCGACAGCGCAATCTCGGCATCGAACTCGCGGCGTAACGCGGCGCAGATCAGTTGATCAACGGTGCCCGTGAAATTGCCGCGGCGATAAAGCAGCCGATCGGTGGTGGCGATCTTGCCGCTCCATGAAGTCGCATACGGCGCGCGAATTTTATCGATCAACGCCGCCATCGCGGCGTCGGGTTTCAATAGCTCCGAAAACACCGGAAACAGGCGGTATCGAACGTCCCGCACGCGGCCCTTATCGAGGTCGAGATCGAGCACGCCGAGGAATTTGCTGTTCGAGCCGGCATTGGTGACGAGCGTGGTGCCGCCGGCGTTGGCGACAGCGATGGCTTGCGGAATCGCATCGTGGGTGTGGCCGCCGAGAACGACATCGAGGCCGCGCACGCGGCTCGCCAATTTGAGGTCGACGTCCATGCCGTTATGCGACAACAGCAATACCGCGTCCGCCTTTTCGGTTGAACGGAGGTTATCGATCAGCGTTTGCAATTCCTGCTCGCGAATACCGAAGGTCCAGTCCGGGGTCAGCCGCTTCGGATGCGCGATCGGAACGTAGGGAAACGCCTGCCCGATCACGGCAATGCGGTAACCGCCGACCTCCTTCACGGTGGCCGGTTTGAACACGCGACCGGAGGCCGGGTCGAAAGCCTTGGCGCCGTTGAATGCGGCTTCGTCGGTCAGGAAGACGTTTTGCGCGAGGAACTCTCCCTTGAAGCGTTCAAGGTTGCTGCGCAGCGCTTCCTCGCCGTAGGTGAATTCCCAATGCCCGGTCATCGCTTCGACGCCGAGCAGGTTGGTGGCTTCAACCAAGTCGGCGCCGCGCGAAGTGTTGGCAAGCCCGGTGCCTTGCCAGGCGTCGCCGCCGTCAAGCAGCAGTGAGCGCTGCGGTCCTGCGTCATTGCGCAACCGGTCGATCAGGGTTTTCAGATGCGCGAAACCGCCCAGCTTGCCGAAGCGCGTCGCCGACTTCTCGAAATCGAGCGACGTGAAAGCATAAGCATCGGCGCTCTCCGCCTTGATGCCGAAACGATCGAGAAAGGCGCGGCCGACGAGATGCGGCGGCTGCCCGGCCATCGCGCCGAGGCCGAGATTGACGCTCGGCTCGCGAAAATATCCAGGCAAAAGCTGCGCATGCGTATCGGTGATGTGCAGGATGCGGGCATTGCCGAAGCGCTCGAGATCGTAAACACCGCCCTCCGCGCCACGCGCTTGCCGCGGCAGGCTGCCAGTGAGCGCCG
>DATHPL010000302.1:0-15525 GCA_035483915.1 Bradyrhizobium sp. | reverse complement strand
CCGGTCACGACCCGCGTGGTCCAGACCTGCGCGCCGTTCTGCATCACCTTGAGCGTATAGTCGGGGATGTTGAGAATGACATAGGCGTCGCCGATCGCCGGCGCACCGAGGTCGCGCGGCAGCCAGCGCCAACGCTCCATGTTGACGATCACGGTATCGATCTGGCGGTCGCGCTTCGGGCTGTTGATCGCCCTGATGGTCCTGTCGTCGAGCACACCGGTCGGCTTCATCTCGGCGGCCGCCTGGAACTTGCGGACGGCTTCCGCGACCTTGGCGTCGTAATGACGGTCGTCGGGATTTTCGGTGATGCCGAGCTTGGCGCGCAGTTGCGGCACGCGATCGTCTTCCACTTCAACCGCCGGCTGGTTCTTTCGCGCCGGGCTGAATTTGAGCATCGGGCCATCAGCGATCTGGATCACCGGTCCGTCGCCCTGGCCGCGCAATTCGGCGAGCTTCTTTTTCAAGGCGCGATAGAGCTTGTGCGGCGGGTTGTAGCCGTCAAGGGCAAGCGAGGCGTCCTTCGCTGAGGTGATGTTGGCGAGGACTTCCGTCGGGTCCGTCGGATGCTCCGGATATTGAATGTCGCCGGACACCTGCGACCAGTGCATCCGGCCGCTCTGGGCATGGCGCGCATAGTCGAGCATGCTGGCAGTCAGTTTCAGGTCTGAATCGGCCAGCGCATCGGGCGAGGTCGCAGCAGTGAAATCGGGAATGGGATAATCCGACGGATTCAAGCCGTCGGAAGCCGCGTCCTTCAGCCGGGCGACGACGCCCTTGGCGCTGTCGGTCAGCTTGCCGCCTTGCGTCCACGCCGGCGCGAAGTCGCGTGCGGTGTAGAATTTCTCGACTGCAGCCCGCTCTGCCTTGCGGTCGAAATAGCGCTGCGCCTTGGCGCTAAACGCCTCGCGCAGTTTGTCGGCAACCGGCTGATCCTCAGCTGGAACATCGCTGACGGCTTTGACGGGCTCCTTGGCCGGCTCGGGCGATGCCGCGGTAGCGGCAGGCGCCGGCGTCTGTGCGGGGGCTACGGTTGCCGTGTCATTCTTGGTCGCGTCGTTCTTGCTGGGGTCGGCCTTGCTCGCCTCTTCCTTTGCAGGTTCGACCTTGGTGGGTTCGGAAATCGGAGCCGTGGCGAGATCGGCAGGCTTGGTGGCCGGCGCTGCTTGCTCGGCTGCCTTGTTCGCGTCTGCCTTGTTCGTGTCTGCCTTGGCCGTGTCGGCGGATGGGGTGTCGAGCTTGAAATCGGAAGCTGTCGGCGGCGGGACGTTGGCAGGCTCGGGACGGGGAACCGCTGCGTCAATCGCCAGCTCTGCGGCAGAGTTGCGCGGGGCAACGTTTTGCGCGAATGCCGAACCCGCCGACACCGTGAGGAAGGTCGCCGCGACCGTCATCAAGACGCGGTCATATCCTCTACGGTTCTTCCAACAATCACGCATCGTCACACCCCTTGGGTGAGCTGCTCCGCTGTGGAGTAGCCTTGGTTTGTCCGTCAAAGCTTTCGCAAAAGCGCCGACCTGATCGGATTCTGAAGCTTATTGAGTTGAAATTGTGCTCCAGAGTTCCAGTTTTGGCATGGCCGCTGATAATGATTCATACGCAGACGATACACGGGCACCTCTCATGCAGCCAGCAGCAGAGAGGCAACTCACGACAAACTGACTTCATCATGTCCTGTCGCATCGCCTTCAGCAGGATTCTTGCCACGCGAGCTGCCATTTGTCTGTCACTTGCGGGCAACGGTTCAAAACGTTCCGTTGCCTGGAATTTCAGTCGCTTCATCCGTGCGTTACGGGTGACGCATTCCTGTTAAGTCTATCCTGCCTGATCCGTTCCGCCGTCCTCGGAATCCGCCGCCTCTTCGTCAAGCTTGCGATAAAGCGTCGAACGGCCGATTTTCAGGCGGCGCGCCACTTCCGACATCTGTCCGCGATAATGCGAAATCGCGAAGCGGATGATCTCGCTTTCCAATTCCTCCAGCGGCCGGACTTCGCCGCCATTCGTCAGCATTGCGAGCGTGCCCGAAGCCGGAAGAGGCGCGATAGGTATTTCATTACCATTAACCGCGGCGGCGCCCGTCGAGTGGAAGCCCTCCTCGACGATCAGGGGCTCACCATGGGCCGCCGTTGGCGGCGACGGCATTCCAGCGGTTTGCGGGAAGTCCGACAGAACCAGCTGATCGCCCTCGCTCATCACGACGGCGCGGTAAACCGCGTTCTCGAGCTGGCGGATATTGCCCGGCCAATCCAGTTGCGACAGATGCGCCATTGCTTCGCCGCTGACGCCGGTGATGTGGCGGTTTTCCTCGGCGCAGAACCGGGCGAGGAAATGCCGCACCAGATGCGGAATATCCTCCCGGCGCGTCCGCAAGGACGGAACGGTGAGCGGCAACACGTGAAGCCGATAAAACAGGTCCTCGCGGAAGTGTCCGGCTTTGACCCGGTCGAGCAATTTGCGGTTGGTTGCCGACACGATCCGCACATCAACCTTCACCGGCTTGCGCGCGCCGACCGCCTCGACTGTGCCTTCCTGAAGCGCGCGAAGCAGTTTGACCTGGGCAGAGAGCGGCAACTCCGAGACTTCGTCGAGGAACAGCGTACCGCCGGAGGCTTCGACGAACTTTCCGGTGTGACGCTCGGTCGCGCCGGTGAAAGCTCCCTTTTCGTGACCGAATAGAATCGACTCGACGAGGTTGTCGGGGATCGCGCCGCAATTGACGGCCACGAACGGCCGCGATTTGCGCTCGCCGCTGCCGTGGATGGCGCGAGCGAACAATTCCTTGCCAACGCCGGATTCGCCTTCGATCAGCACCGGAATGGTCGAGGCCGCCGCCTTTTTCGCCGTGCGCATCACGCCTGCCATCGCCTCGCTGCGGGTGACGATGTCGGCAAATGTCAGCCGGCCTTCGCGGCTGTGGCGGATGCGCTGCAATTCGCCCTTCAGCGCGCTGGTGGTCAGTGCATTGTGGAGGCTCACCTGCAGCCGTTCCATGCCGACCGGCTTGACGACAAAGTCCTGGGCGCCGGCGCGCATCGCCGACACCACGTTGTCGATCCCGCCATGGGCGGTCTGCACCACAACGGGGACGGAAAGGCCGGCTTCACGAATTTTGGCGAGAACGCCCATGCCGTCGAGGCCGGGCATCACAAGGTCGAGCACGAGGGCGTCGATCAACGGCGCGTCGGGAGCGGTCAATAGTGCGATCGCGGCGTCGCCGGAATCGACCACGACGGTCTCATAACCACATTTTTGCACCATATTCTCAACCAGGCGGCGTTGCACGGCATCGTCGTCGGCGATCAAAATGGTGGCAGGCATGGTGTTCCTCATACGCAACAACTATCTGTCTCGAATCGGGGCACTCTGGCCGACGTCGATTAACGCCTGCTTAAACCTTGCCTCGCCGTTGTGATCGAATACAGGTTTCGAACAAGATGACCTCGCGCACCGCCTCCGCCCTTCGCAAATCGACCGCTCCACGCAAGACGAATTCCAGGAAAGCCGCCTCCTCATCCAGGGGGGGCAAGCTGCCGGAATGGAATCTTTCCGATCTTTATTCGGCGATCGACGCGCCAGAAGTGACGCGGGACCTCGACAGGTTGGATGCCGAATGTGTCGCGTTTGAGAACGACTACAAAGGCAAGCTTGCCGAGCGGACGGCAGGAGAGGGCGGCGGGCGCTGGCTTGCGGGGGCCGTGAAGCGCTATGAGGCGATCGATGACCTTGCCGGCCGTCTCTCCTCCTATGCGGGCCTGGTGCATGCCGGCGACAGCGTCGATGCCGTGATCTCGAAATTCTACGGCGATGTCTCCGAACGGCTGACCAATGCCTCGGTGCATTTGTTGTTCTTTGCGCTTGAACTCAACCGGGTCGACGATGCGGTGATCGAGAGTGCGATGGGCGCGGTGGAGCTTGCGCATTACCGTCCCTGGATCGAAGATTTGCGCAAGGACAAGCCGTATCAACTGGAGGACCGCGTCGAGCAGCTGTTTCACGAAAAGTCCCAGAGCGGATATGCCGCCTGGAACCGGCTGTTCGATCAGACCATCTCGTCCTTGCGCTTCAAGGTGTCTGGCAAGGAGATCGCGATCGAGCCGACGCTCAGCCTGCTGCAGGACCGCGACGGTGTGAAGCGCAAGGCTGCGGCCGAGGCTTTGGCCAAAACCTTCAAGGCCAATGAGCGGACGTTCGCGCTGATCACCAACACCCTGTCCAAGGACAAGGAAATTTCCGACCGCTGGCGCGGCTTCAAGGATGTCGCGGACTCACGCCATCTAAATAACCGCGTCGAGCGTGAGGTGGTCGATGCGCTGGTCAGTGCGGTGCGCGCAGCCTATCCGGCGCTCTCGCACCGCTATTATCGGCTCAAGGCCGGCTGGTTCAAAAAGAAGAAGCTGCCGCATTGGGATCGCAATGCGCCGCTGCCCTTTGCCTCTTCAGGCTCGATCGCCTGGCTCGATGCCAAGAACATGGTGCTGTCGGCCTATCGCGGCTTCTCTCCGGAAATGGCCGGGATTGCCGAGCGCTTTTTCACCGATCGCTGGATCGATGCGCCGGTGCGGCCGGGCAAGGCGCCGGGCGCTTTCTCGCATCCGACGACGCCGTCGGCGCATCCCTATGTGCTGATGAACTATCAGGGCAAGCCGAGGGACGTGATGACGCTTGCCCATGAACTCGGTCACGGCGTGCACCAGGTGCTCGCCGCCAGGAATGGTGCGCTAATGGCGCCGACGCCGCTGACCTTGGCGGAAACCGCCAGCGTGTTCGGCGAAATGCTGACCTTCCGCCGGCTACTCAGCGAGACCAGGAGCGCCAAACAGCGCCAGGCGCTGCTTGCCGGCAAGGTCGAGGACATGATCAACACGGTGGTGCGGCAGATTGCGTTCTACACGTTCGAGCGCGCCGTTCACACCGAGCGCAAGAACGGCGAACTGACAGCTGAGCGGATCGGCGAAATCTGGCTCAGCGTCCAGGGCGAAAGCTTAGGCGCTGCGATCGATATTCGCCCCGGCTATGAAAATTTCTGGATGTACATTCCGCACTTCATCCATTCGCCGTTCTATGTTTACGCCTATGCCTTCGGTGATTGTCTTGTGAACTCGCTCTATGGCGCCTACGAAAACGCGCAAACCGGTTTTGCCGAACGCTACCTCGCGATGCTGTCGGCCGGCGGCACCAAGCACTATTCCGAACTGCTCAAGCCGTTCGGGCTCGACGCCAAGGATCCTCAATTCTGGAACGGGGGGCTCTCGGTCATATCAGGCATGATCGACGAGCTGGAAACGATGGGCTAGCCAGCTCTTTGAACCCAAACCGCGGCGATAGGCCCCTCCAATGACCCGATAAGCCGGGCAAAAGCCGTATGCGCGGCGTTGCCCTGCCTGCCGGTTTGCGGTAATTCGACAGCTAGTGTTCGGTTCTGACATTCGTATCATGTTGCTGCGAGTGCGCTTACGAATGTCAGAACCAAAGGAACACTAGCAAACATAGTTTTTGTAGTGCGTTTTCGGATTTGACATTCGCTATCAGGACCCGCGGCGACGCTGAAGCGAATGTCAAATCCACCGCACTAGCACTTGGATTCACTGGGGAGAGAGATGGCTGACCATAACGAAGTGGCCTACACGACGGCCGACGGCAACGATTACGTGGCCCACGAACAGACCTATGAGGGCTTCATCAAGCTGGTGAAGTACGGCAGCGCCACCGTCATCATCATCGTTGCCTTGATGGCGATCTTCCTGACCTGACGCAATCGCTCGCGCCGCCCTTCGGCGGCGCGATTTTGAGACAAAACTCGCCGCATGGGCGCTTAGTAGTTGCAAGCCCGGTCTCGGATTTGCAAAGCTTGCGCCGTGAATGACGCCTGCGAGTTTTCCGCGCCGCCGGAGGCCCCATGAAGATTGCCGTCGCCAAGGAAATCGACCCCTCCGAGCCGCGGGTCGCCGCTTCGCCTGACACGATAAAAAAATTCAAGGCGCTGGGGGCCGAGGTTGCGGTCGAGCCGGGCGCCGGGATCAAGTCCGGCCTGCCGGATTCGGAATTCACCGCCGTCGGCGCTACGGTGGCCGCGGATGCGCTGAAGGACGCCGATATCGTCATCAAGGTGAAGCGGCCGGAAGCGTCCGAACTTGCCAACTACAAGCGCGGCGCGCTGGTCATTGCCATCATGGACCCTTATGGCAACGATGCCGCGCTGAAGGCGATGGCGGATGCGGGCGTCTCGGCTTTTGCGATGGAATTGATGCCGCGCATCACCCGCGCCCAGGTAATGGACGTGTTGTCCTCGCAGGCGAACCTTGCCGGCTACCGCGCGGTGATCGAGGGCGCCGAAGCCTTTGGTCGCGCCTTCCCGATGATGATGACGGCGGCCGGCACCGTGCCGGCGGCGAAGGTCTTTGTGATGGGCGTCGGCGTCGCCGGCCTGCAGGCGATCGCGACCGCCCGCCGTCTCGGCGCTGTCGTCACCGCCACCGACGTGCGCCCGGCCACCAAGGAACAGGTCGAAAGTCTCGGTGCGAAATTCCTCGCCGTCGAAGACGAGGAATTCAAGAACGCGCAGACGGCCGGCGGCTACGCCAAGGAGATGTCGAAGGAGTATCAGGCCAAGCAGGCTGCGCTGACTGCCGAGCACATCAAGAAGCAGGACATCGTGATCACGACCGCTTTGATCCCGGGCCGCCCGGCGCCAAAGCTCGTCTCGGCTGAAATGGTCAAATCGATGAAGCCCGGCTCCGTGCTTGTCGATCTTGCGATCGAGCGCGGCGGCAATGTCGAAGGCGCGAAAGCCGGCGAAGTCGCCGATATCGATGGCATCAAGATCGTCGGCTACACCAATGTTGCCGGCCGCGTCGCGGCCTCGGCTTCGAGCCTTTACGCGCGCAACCTGTTTAACTTCATCGAGACCATGATCGACAAGGCCAACAAGGCGCTGGCCGTGAACTGGGACGATGAACTGGTCAAGGCGACCGCGCTGACCAAGGACGGCGCCGTCATCCATCCGAACTTCCAGCCGAAATAGGAGGAGTAGCCATGGAGCATCTCGCGCAGGCCGTCGATCCCTTCGTGTTCCGGCTGTCGATTTTCGTGCTTGCCGTGTTCGTCGGCTACTTCGTGGTGTGGTCGGTGACGCCCGCGCTGCATACGCCGCTGATGAGCGTGACCAACGCGATCTCCTCGGTGATCGTGGTTGGTGCGCTGCTCGCCGTCGGCGTCGGAATGATTTCCTCAGGCTCGGGCTGGGCGCGTGGCTTCGGTTTCGTTGCGCTGACCTTTGCGTGCGTCAATATTTTCGGCGGCTTCCTGGTCACCCAGCGCATGCTCGCAATGTATAAGAAGAAATCGAAATGAGCGGCAATCAACTCGGGCTGAATAGGCAAACGGGGGACCTGAGATGAGCGCCAATCTCTCTGCAGTGTTGTATCTCGTCGCAGGCGTGCTGTTCATCCTAGCGCTGCGCGGGCTGTCGAGCCCGGCCACCTCGCGTCAGGGCAATCTGTTCGGCATGATCGGCATGGCGATCGCGGTCGCAACGACGCTGGCGGCCCACCCGCCGGCCGACGGCACCGCCTGGCTGCTCGTGATCCTCGCTGTCGCGATTGGCGGCGGCATCGGCGCGGTGATTGCGCGCCGCGTACCGATGACATCGATGCCGGAACTGGTCGCGGCGTTTCACTCGCTGGTCGGCATGGCCGCGGTGCTGGTCGCCGCCGGTGCCTTCTACGCGCCTGAAGCCTTCGACATCGGCACGCCCGGTCACATCCACGCGCAAAGCCTGGTCGAGATGTCGCTCGGGGTTGCCATCGGCGCCCTGACCTTTACCGGATCGGTGATCGCGTTTTTGAAGCTGTCGGCGCGGATGAGCGGTGCGCCGATCATTCTACCGTTCCGTCACGTCATCAACATCGCTCTCGCGCTGGCGTTGGTGTTCTTCATCGTCGGCCTCGTGATGTCCGGCAGCGCACTCGACTTCTGGCTGATCACCATTCTCGCGCTTACCCTCGGCGTGCTCATGATCATCCCGATCGGCGGTGCCGACATGCCGGTCGTAATCTCGATGCTGAACTCCTATTCCGGCTGGGCGGCGGCCGGCATCGGCTTCACGCTCGGCAATTCCGCGCTGATCATCACGGGCGCGCTGGTCGGCTCATCGGGCGCGATCCTGTCCTACATCATGTGCCACGCGATGAACCGCTCGTTCATCTCGGTGATCCTCGGCGGCTTCGGCGGCGAGACGGTGGCCGCCGCCGGCGGCGGTGGCGAACAGAAGCCGGCCAAGCTCGGCTCGGCGGAAGATGCCGCCTTCATCATGAAGAACGCTTCCAAGGTCATCATCGTGCCCGGCTACGGCATGGCGGTGGCGCAGGCGCAGCACGCGCTGCGCGAAATGGCCGACATCCTCAAGAAGGAGGGCGTCGAAGTGAAATACGCGATCCACCCGGTCGCAGGCCGCATGCCCGGCCATATGAACGTGCTGCTCGCCGAGGCCAACGTGCCCTATGACGAGGTGTTCGAGCTTGAGGATATCAATTCCGAATTTGCGCAGGCCGATATCGCCTTCGTGATCGGCGCCAACGACGTCACCAATCCAGCCGCCGAGGACGACAAGACGTCGCCGATCTACGGCATGCCGGTGCTGCAGGTGTGGAAGGCCGGCACGGTGATGTTCATCAAGCGCTCGCTGGCGTCGGGTTATGCCGGCATCGACAATCCCTTGTTCTATCGCGACAACACCATGATGCTGCTCGGCGACGCCAAGAAGGTTACCGAGAATATCGTCAAGGCGATGTGAGGCAGCCCCGACTAGAACTCATGACCATCCTGAAATGGTTCCTCATTCTCGCGGGTGTTTTCTACGTCGGTGGGGTCGCCGTCGTATTTTTCAAGCAGCGGTCGATGTTATTTCCGATTCCGCCGGTCGGGCGCACGGCCCCCGCCGCAGCCGGTCTCCCCGAAGCCGAAGAACAGGTGCTGACGACCGACGATGGCGAAAAAGTCATTGTCTGGCACGTGCCGGCAAAACCGGGCCGGCCTGTCATCCTGTTCTTCCATGGCAATGGCGATTTTCTGGCGGGCCGCGTCAGCCGCTTTCGGAATTTGGTTTCGGATGGGACCGGCCTCGTTGCGCTCTCGTTCCGCGGCTATGCCGGATCGACGGGATCGCCGAGCGAGGACGGCCTCTTGAAGGATGGCGCGGCGGCCTACGCTTTTTCAGCCGCACGCTACGAAGCTGGCCGGATCGTGACCTGGGGGTTCTCGCTCGGCACCGGCGTCGCCGTGGCGATCGCGTCCGAGCATCCGGTCGCAAAACTGATCCTGGAGGCGCCCTACACGTCGACGGTCGACGTTGCTGCTTCCTTGTTGCCCATCGTTCCTGTCAGCCTGTTGATGCGCGATCAATTTCGTTCGGACCAGCGCATTGGCCGCGTGACAGTGCCGCTTCTCATCATGCATGGTGAGGCCGATCCCGCCATCAATATCAGGTTTGGCGAGCGCTTATTTGCCATGGCCCACGAGCCGAAACAATTCGTTCGTTTTCCCGGAGGCGGTCACGAAAATCTGGATGAATTCGGTGCTATCGAGACCGTGCGGCGGTTTATAGGAGCTTCAAGTGGTTGACGGCTTCGAGGTTGCAGGTCCGTTTCGGCGTGAGGGGGTGAGGTGAGCTCGCACGGACCGATGCCGAAATCGGCATGGATATTCCCGGCGCTCGCGGTTCTGTTGTTCGCGGCCGTGACCGTGACCGGCTACATTTTCACGCCATCGACCGCCGGACTTGTGTTCGCCGCTATATTGCTCCTGATCCTGTTCGGGACGGTCTTTGCGGCCGTGCATCATGCCGAAGTCGTCGCGGAGCGGATCGGCGAGCCCTTCGGTACGCTGCTCTTGACGCTCTCGGTCACCATCATCGAGGTCGCGCTGATCGCGACCATCATGCTCGGCGAGAAAGCCGTGACCACGCTGGCGCGCGATACGGTGTTTGCGGTGGTGATGATCGTCTGCAACGGGCTGGTCGGCGTCTGCATCCTGGCCGGCGGTCTGCGCTACCGCGAACAGGATATCCAAGTGAGCGGATCGAGCCTCTATCTCAGCGTTCTCTCGGTGCTTGCCACTATGACGCTGATCATGCCGAATTTTACGCTGACGACGCCGGGGCCGGTTTTATCCGCAAGCCAGCTCGGGTTCGACAGCGTTGTCACCATCCTGCTCTATGGCGTCTTTCTCTATACGCAGACCGTCCGCCACCGGGATTATTTCGTGGCGGGCGCGGCTGCCGCAAACCATGACGGCCCGCCGCCATCGAACCGGACGATCGTTCTCAGTACCGGCCTGCTGCTGATTTCATTGCTGGCGGTGGTGTTGCTGGCGAAGAAATTCTCGCAAGTAGTCGATGCCGCTGCGGCCCTGATCGGCGCGCCGCCGGCTTTCGCCGGCATTCTGGTGGCACTCCTGATCCTGCTGCCCGAGGGCGTAGCTGCGATCGCCGCGGCGCGCCGGAATGATCTGCAAAAGAGCATCAATCTCGCGCTCGGCTCATCGCTCGCCACCATCGGCCTGACGATACCGGCGGTAGCGGTCGCCGCCTATGAACTCGACATGCAGCTCGTGTTGGGGCTTCCCCCCCAGGAGATGGTGCTGCTGGCGCTGACGCTGCTGTTGAGCCTGATGACGCTCGGCAGCGGCCGCACCAACATCCTTTTCGGGCTGGTCCACCTTGTGGTATTTGCGGTATTTATATTTCTGGTTTTCGTTCCCTAAGCGGAAGAAGTGCTGAAAATGATGAGCGCCACCTCCGATGTTCAGGTCGATACGCCGGAGGTGCGGGTCACCCGGTGGCGCCTTGCCCCCGGAACCGCCACGGGGCCCCATATTCACGGGATGGATTATGTCATCGTTCCCGTGACCGCGGGCGAAATGACCATCGTTGCGCCCAATGGGGAACGCTCCAAGGCCCAACTTGGGGTGGGACAGTCATACTTCCGTAAAGCTGGTGTTGAACACGATGTGCTCAATGAAAGCGCGTCCGAGATCGTCTTTCTGGAAGTGGAGCTGAAACCATAAGCCCGCCGTTTACCGAATTGCCACCGATATGCCTCAAAGCTCGGGCATCTGGGCTCGCGCGGGAGTTGTCGGCATGCTGAAATTGGCTTCAAAATTTGCGATGGACATTTTTCCGTCGGTGATTGCGACCATCCTCGGCGCCTATATCGTCAATCATTACATCAACACCAAGCCGCCGGCTGGGTCTCCCGCTACCGCCGCGGCAATATCTACGGCTGATCCCAAGTCTATGGCCGACCCGAAAAAAGCGGTCTCAAAGGCTGATTCGAAGTCGGCTGATCTCGGCAACATGCCTGAGCCTGGTGTCCGAGCGAAGGGTGTTTCGGAAAAGTCCATTATCGACAAGTCGTCGGCTGACAAATCCGTGACCGAAAAGCCCGCCGACAAGGCCGATAAACCCTCGGAAACCGCCAGTATTCCGCCGACCGCGCCGGCCGATACGCGCCGCCACCAGCCCGCCCCGCGCGAAAAGGCCGCGTCCAAGGCTCCGCCGGCGGCTGAGAAGGCTGCCGAGCCCGTGGTTGCGGCCCCCGTTACCGCTCCTCCGGCTGAACCTGCCGCGGCACCGGATGCCAATGATCTGGCGCGGGCGGCGATCGAGCGCCTGCGCGGCACTGAACCTGCTCCCCGCGTGCAGGAAAGCGCGCGCGTGCCGGAACCGCCCAAAGCAGCCGAACCGCCTCGTGTTGTGGCCACGCCGACCGCGCCGGTGGCTGCCTCGGTACCCGTCGTGGCCGCCCCTTCACTTCAGCCGTTGCCGCCGCCGATCATGGTCTCGACGCCGCCTCTCGATAACAAGCCGCCGACTGCCGCGCGTACCGACGATCCGCTTCGCCCGACACCGCCGGCCGATATTCCCGATCCCCATGCCCCGCTGGATTTGCGGGCCGATGCCACCACAGATCAGCCGGTGAAACGGCCCTCCGTTGCCGACGATGTGCTCTCGGCCACCAAGAAGCTGTTCAACTCGGTGTTGCCGAAGCAGCAGCAACAGTGATTCGCAACGCCGATCGGCAGCGCTGCCTGAATTAGCCGGCCGGGCGCAGCTCGTTTGCGCATGATTTTCCGGATCAAGCTTCAGTAAATCATTTCAGAACGTTTCGTAGCTCTGGCCGGGCCTGCCACCGACGCGGGCGAAGGCCGATCGCGCAGCGTCGTCCTTCGGACGCAGGTTGATGGCGCGGCCGTAGGAGCCGGCGGCCTTGGTCTTGTCGCCCAGACGCTCATAGGCAAGGCCACGGGTCATCCAGGCCTGCACGTTTTGCGGATCGTCCTGCACGGCTTCGTCGAGGTCGCTGGCGGCCTCCTTGGCTTTGCCGAGCGCCAGGTAACTCAGCGCGCGGCCGAGCAGCGGTTCGAGCTGTTGCGGCACCAGGCCGTTGGCCGCGGTGAAGTCCTCGATCGCGAACTGGTGTTGCTTTTCGCTCTGATAGAGCAGGCCGCGATTGTAATAGGCCTCGGCGTCGTCGGGACGCAACGCAATCGCCTTGTTGAAGTCCTCGAGCGCCTGGGGCGCTTCGCCGCGCGCCTTGTGGACCAGGCCCCGGCCTAGCCAGGCCGGCGCGTAATTGGCGTCGAGCACCAGCGCCCGTTCATAATCGGACATCGCCTGGTCAAGACGTTTGGTCTTGCGGAAGATCTGGCCGCGATTGGCGAAGGCCTGTCCGTAATTCGGATCGAGGCTGATCGCCTTGTTGAAATCAGCCAGCGCTTCCTCGGTCTTTCCAGCCTGCGCCAGCACCGATCCCCGCATATTGTAGGTCTGCGGATTGTCGGGGTTATTCTTGATGGTTTCGGAGAGCGAAGCGATGTTGGCCGAAGAGGTGATTTGCGCCGATTCTTCCTTCGGTTCCGGGGAGTTCGTCAGCGATCCCAGCGTCATCGAACAGCCGCCGAGCGCGATCGCAGCCGATGTGATCGCCGCCAGCGCAATCGCCGCGCGCGGTATGTGGCGCAAATTTCCGGAAAAGGGGACCGGCACAGTCATCGAACGGGATACTCACGCGCTCACCCGCCAAGTGGTAGCGCGCTCCGCTGCGAAATGCATCGGTCAAATCGCCAGTACGTTTACGGGCCGAGGGCATATAAACAACAACGCGGGCCGAGCGGCCCGCGTTGAAGAATTCATGTCTGAAAGTTAATCGATCAGCGCGGTCCGCGAGGTCCGCCCGGACCGCCACGGCCGCCGCCCGGGCCACTGCGCTCGGCGCCAGGACCGGCGCCAAACACTGGCTTCGGCTTCATCGGCAGCAGGCCTTCACGCTGCAACTTCTTGCGGGCCAGCTTGCGCGCGCGGCGCACGGCTTCGGCCTTTTCGCGGGCCTTCTTCTCGGAGGGCTTTTCGTAATGACCGCGGAGTTTCATCTCGCGGAAAATACCCTCGCGCTGCATCTTCTTCTTCAGCGCCTTGAGGGCTTGATCGACGTTGTTATCGCGAACGAGAACCTGCACGCGGCATCCTCTTTCAATTGATCGGTTTGGATTCTGGTAAGGTCAGAGGGCCAACAAAAAGCCAAGCACCTGACCTTTGAGCGCGCGGATGTATCAGACAAAGTCGCTATTGTCCACCGGGAAGGGGCGATTTCGGCCACGTCGGGGTCACAGAAATCTTGCCAAATCCACCCGTCCGTGGCTCCGGTTTAGGGAATTTGCAGCTTTTGGGGCGAATTTCACAGGGGGCGGGGAGAAACCAAATCCGGGAGGCTTCAATGGAAGCGAAAAAATATGCCGCTGAACTGATCGGTACATTTTGGCTCACATTTGCGGGATGCGGCAGCGCCGTCATTGCCGCTGGTTTTCCCCAGGTCGGTATCGGCCTGCTCGGCGTATCACTGACATTCGGACTGAGCGTTGTGACCATGGCCTATGCGATTGGCCATATATCCGGGTGCCACCTCAACCCGGCCGTTACGGTTGGCCTCGCCGCGGGTGGACGCTTTCCGGCCGGCCAGATCCTGCCCTATGTGATCGCGCAGGTCGCGGGCGCCATTGCCGCCGCAGCGCTGCTTTATGTGATAGCAAGCGGCGCTCCGGGGTTTGACCTCAGCAAGGGCTTTGCATCCAATGGCTATGGCGCGCATTCGCCAGGCCAGTACGACCTGGTGGTCTGCTTCATCACCGAGGTGGTCATGACCGCGATGTTCCTGTTCATCATCATGGGCGCTACCCACGGCAAGGCGCCCGCCGGCTTCGCACCGCTCGCGATCGGGTTGACGCTGACGATGATCCACCTCGTCAGCATTCCCGTCACCAATACCTCCGTGAATCCGGCGCGCAGCACCGGCCCCGCTTTGTTCGTCGGCGGATGGGCGCTAGCTCAGCTCTGGCTATTCTGGGTGGCGCCGCTGATCGGCGGCGTACTGGGAGGGGTGATCTATCGCTGGCTGAGCAAGGATCCGACCGGCATTGTGGAAGGAAGGCCGGCATAGACAAGGGATCGCGGACTCCGCGGGCCCACCGTTCCGGCGGCTATTTTCTGGCCGCCGGCACGACCTGGGTGACGTGTCCCATTTTGCGCCCGGGCCGGGGTGTGCCCTTGCCATAGAGGTGGACGGTCGCGCCGGGAACCGCGAGCCACTCCCAATAGCTGTTGATCTCGTCTCCGATCAGGTTGGTCATGGTGACCTCGCCATAGCGGAGTGGTTTACCGAGCGGCCACCCGGAAATGGCGCGGATGTGCTGCTCGAATTGCGAGATCGACGCGCCATCCAGCGTCCAGTGGCCGGAGTTATGCACGCGCGGCGCGATTTCATTGACCAAAATCTGCGGCCCCTGGTCGCCCGACACCACGAACATCTCGACCGCCAGCACGCCGACATAGTCGAGTGCGTCCGCAATCCGCTGGGCCGTGTCACGGGCTTGCGCCGCGAGCGCCTCCGAGATGGCTGCGGGCACGCGCGAGACCTTGAGGATGTGATCGCTGTGCTCGTTTTCGGTGACGTCAAAACATTCGACATGACAGTCACTGGAGCGGGCGGCAATCACCGAAATTTCGCGTTCGAACGGAATGAAGGCCTCGAGGATCGCCGATTTGGTGGCGAGGTCGTCCCAGACGCGATCCGGATCGTCGCCGGCGCGGATCATCGTCTGGCCCTTGCCGTCATAGCCGAAGCGGCGGGTCTTGAGCACGGCGGGCAGGCCGATTCTCGCGATCGCGGCGTGCAATGTCTGGGGCGATGAGACGTCGGCATAGTCGGCGGTCTTGATGCCCAGACGTGTAACGAAATCCTTCTCTACCAGGCGATCCTGCGTCGTTTCGAGAATCTTGTGATCGGGCAGCACCGGCCGCCGCGCCGCCAGGATCATTGCGGATGCCGCCGGCACATTTTCGAATTCATAGGTGATGACGTCGACGTCGCTTGCGAACAGCTCAAGCGCCTCGACATCGGCATATTCGGCGCAGGTCGCATTGGCCACGACGTCGAAGGCCGGCGAATCCGGATCCGGCGAAAACACCCGGCAGCGCAG
>DATHPL010000301.1:0-4917 GCA_035483915.1 Bradyrhizobium sp. | reverse complement strand
ATGATCAATCCCGCGCCATTGCGCATGCGCTCATATTGGCGGCGCTGCAGATATGGCGGCAGGCAACGATCGCCTGGACCGGCATAGCCGCGATGGAGCGCCTGCCAGGCAAAATAATTGGTTTCGTTCGGATGACCGTCGATCAGACGCAACAGGCGCGCGTGAAGCACGTCGTTCAGCGGCGCACCGCCGCCGAGCAAGGCTCGCTGTCGCGGCGGGATGCCAAGGCCGAACAGCAAAGCCGGCGTTGCCGTAATCAGCCGGACCAGCGGCGAATGGAACACGCGATCGAGGCGCTTCAGCGCCGCAATGCGCGCGGGCGCATCCGGCTTGCCGTTCAAAAGTATCGCGGGATCGATCCCGCTCATTTTGGCTGCAAAATGCGCGAGACCGATGAAACGGCCGAGCATGCCGTGACGATAAAAGCCGTTGGCGAAATAAGCGTGGCGCGGGCGGCCGATGATATTTCGCTTGTCCCAATAAGCACGCGCCTGCGCATCCAGCCATGGCCGCAGCCGCTCGCGATAAAGGTCCGAATTGGCCGGCTCGTCGGCCGCGCCGAAGAACTGCCAGAAATCCGAATAATCGGAGAAGGCACGCAAGCCGGCTAATTTGAGTTTGATGAGCGCGAGGTGCGCCTCGTTGAGATCGACCGCATAGACCTGCGCGGGTTGCGCTGTCAGATAAGACAGCGCATTGCATCCACCTGACGAGAGCGTCACGATGGTCGAGCCTACGGCCAAGCGGAGCGCCGCGAGATCGGCAACCGGGTCTTCCCAGATCTGGGTGTAGACCAGGCGACGGAACCAGAACGCGTAAAGCCTGTCCCAAACCGTCGTTTCTTCGTCGTCTTTCGTGTTGCGGACGGCATTTGCGATAAGTCGACTGTTCATCCGCGCCTCGAATCAACAATCCAACCAGGATATCGCGCCCTCGCTTCAGTTTTGCGACAGCAGCGGTGATGCGATCCTGTCGTTAATTCCGGAACTCGCTTTCCGTTTTGAGGATGTGCGCTAGTGGAGTGGATTTGACATTCGCCCCTGTCACATCTTTGTCGCGCGAACATCGCAAGGAGGTGTGAGATGAACCGCGACGAGGTGGATCATGTCGGCGCTGACGAAGGGTACCGGCGTAAAATCGAGCATTGAGAAGTCGCCTCGCAGGCCACAAAGCCGCCTTCCCGCTTTTTCGCCATCGCCGAGGTCGGCATGACCGGCTGGCTTGCGGTTTTCGCGGCAGGGCTGTTCGAGATCGCCTGGGCTTTCGGTCTGAAATATTCCGACGGCCTCACCCGGTTCTGGCCGACGCTTGCGACAGCGTTAGCGATTTTGGCAAGCTTTGCGCTGATGGCGTTTGCGCTTCGGTCGCTGCCCTTTGGCACCGCCTATGCGATCTGGACCGGCATCGGGGCGGCCGGCAGCATCGTCGTCGGAATGGTGATCTTCAGCGAACCGACCGATCCGGTGCGCATCATCTGCCTGACGTTGATCGTCGCCGGCGTGGTCGGGCTGAAACTCAATTCGCCGGTGTAAAGCTTTAGCTGTTTCGCCGGCGGCGCAAACTTCGCCATCCCTCGACAACGCCAAATACGCTGAGCGCGAATATGAACGGAAGGAAGTGATACATCAGGCGGAACATCAAAAGCGCTGCGACTAGCGGCTCTTTGTCGTCCTTGCCGAGCCCGATCAGGAATGTCGCATCGAAAACCCCAATACCCGCCGGCGTGTGGCTTGCAAATCCCAATAAAGTCGCCGCGATGAAAACGGCCATGATCGGGAAAATCCCGATATTGGGTCCGGCGGGAATCAGTACATACATCGCCAGTGCCGCAGCCCCGAGATCGAAAACGCCGATCAGGATTTGCAGCACCACCAGTGGCCCCGACGGAAGCCGGACGGGCCAGCGTTTGGTGCCGATATTGCGCGGAAACCAGCACCAGGCCAGGAAGCCTGCGACGCCCAGAAGCAGCGCAGCGGCAATCCACTGATTGACCCTGGGCGGCAGAAAGTCGACCAGGCTGATCGCGTCAGGCGCAAAGAATAATCCGATTCCGAGCGCGGTCAGGTTGCCGAGCCAGAACGTCAGCCCGGTCAGAAAGCAGATGTTGGCGACCTCGAACGCGCCCAGGCCGTAATACGAATAAACCCGATAGCGGATCACCGGCGAGATCAGCGAAACCGCGCCGATGCCGTGCGCGATCGGATAGCTGGTAAAGCTGGCAAGCGCTGCGATCCGATAAGGAATCTCGGAGCGGCCGATGGTCCGCAGTGCGAGCAGGTCATAGAACGTCAAACTCGCGTAGGAAGTGATCACCAGCACGGCTGCCAGCGCGATGAGCGAAGTATCCGTGTGCCTGATGACCTCGAATACTTCGTGGGTATCGATGCTCTTAAGCGTGTGGGTCAGTGCGAAGATTGCAATCGCAGCGATGGCGATACTGACGACAATGCCGAGGCCCTTCAGCCTAGTGCCGTTGCGGTGCGATTTTGTCGGTGCGATTACCTTCAGTGTGTTCATCCGGGCAGGCAAGCACATCCATTGTCTCGCCACCTGATTCGCGATGGCGATATCGTCCATTGACACGGAGATGTGACAATCGCGTTACCTGGTGGTCCCAATCCGGCATTCGCATCCCCTTCAGCGGCCACTTTCGAATGCTGGAATCAAAGGACCACTGGCCTCAACAAAAGTTGCGTGCACAAGCCTATTGCCGACGCATTATGGTCGCATCGGAGTCACGCATCGTCCGTAAGAAAGCGACACGAGGCGACCAGTCAATCGAGGCAGCATGAGCGACGAGAGCGATTTCGATCTCAGGCCCGACCAATGGGAAGCGTTGAAAGCACTCCGCGCACCCTTCGCCGGGCTGCCTGTCTCAACCCGATGGGCGCTCGACGATCTGGTTGCGCTCGGCCTCGCGACCGTGAACGACCGCGGGCCGGCGATCACATTGAAGGGACGCAAGGCACTGGTCAGGGGCTCGTTCAGCTTGTTGGATGCGGCCGCCTGAGGCCGGGGTGATTTTCGTGAAGGCGCCAGACCCACAGATTGCCGATGGCGCGGCCTTGTCGCCAACCTCGGATCGGTTCAAAATGCACTGTTTGAGCCTGATCACCGCCCTGATCTTTGAACCCAATGAATGGCTCAGACGACGTCTTCATTGTTGCCCGGCAGTCGCGGTCTGAACCAAAAGTGTAATTCTTTCCTATTGTTAATGCGACAACCGCAGCAGGGACGATCAAATAAGGGGGCTCGCGGACCCTGGAGGCGGTTCCCGCGACGAGTTGCGGAAAACGCCCGCAATCGCTCACAGTTCTCATCTCAATGGCAGGTTCATGGACCAACCGATTAAGAATTTCCAGAAGACACCTTCGATTGGTCCCGCGCAGACCGCCAAGCCGCGGTCGGGCCGACGGTTTGTCCTGACATCCATCGCCATCCTGCTGATCGTCGGCGGCGTCGTCTGGTGGACCAAGCAGGCTGCGCCACCGCAAGGTAACGGCCGCAATTCCGCGCCGATGTCGATCGTTCCGGAAGTCGTCGGCAAAGGCGACATCGGAATCAACATCAACGCGCTGGGTACCGTGACGTCGCTCGCCACCGTGACGATCCGCACGCAGATTAGCGGTTACATGCAGAAGATCGATTTCACGGAAGGTAATGACGTCAAGAAAGGCGACCTGCTCGCCGAAATCGATCCGCGGCCATATGAAGCGGCATTGGCGCAGGCCAAGGGACAACTGGCACGCGACGAGGCCATGCTCAAGGGTGCGCAGGTCGACCTGGCGCGATACCAGGGGCTGGCGGCGCAGAACGCCGTGCCGCATCAAACGCTGGACACTCAAATTGCTCTCGTCGCCCAGGATCAGGGCACAGTGGAAGCAGACAAGGCAGCAGTGAAATCCGCCGAGGTCAACTTGGCCTACTGCCGGATCCTGTCGCCGCTCGACGGCCGCGTCGGGATACGTCAGGTCGATCAGGGTAACTATGTCACGCCGGGCGACACCAATGGTATCGTCGTCATTACGCAGTTGCATCCGATCAGCGTCCTGTTCACCGTTCCTGAGGACAATCTGCAAGCGATCGCCACACGCCTGAAGGCTGGCGCCGTGCTGCCCGCAACCGCGCTCGATCGTGCCGCCTCCACCAAGATCGAAGAGGGATCGACGCAGACCTTCGACAGCCAGATCGACCCGACGACCGGAACGATCAGGCTGAGGGCGCAATTCTCCAACGACGAGCGGCTGCTTTTCCCGAACCAGTTCGTCAACATCCGCCTGCTGCTCGACACCCACAAGGACGTCACGACGATGTCGACGGCGGGCATCCAGCGCGGCGCGCCCGGGACCTTCGTCTACCTCGTCAATGCCGACAGCACGGTATCAGTTCGGCCGGTCAAGCTCGGCGTCACCGACGGCGACCATGTGGAAGTTCTCTCAGGTCTCGCGCCAGGAGATCGCATCGTCATCGACGGCGCCGACAAGCTTCGCGACGGCGCCAAGATCGTCATTCGGTCGGAGAGCAACCCGGCGCAAACCACCAATCCGACTCAAGCCCCGGCCAACCCCGAGAAATCGGGCGGCGGCAAAAAACGGCGCTCCGACGGCGAGCAGAAGCAATGAGCCCGTCGCAACCGTTCATTTTACGACCGGTCGCAACCACCCTGCTGATGATCGCCATCATGCTGTCCGGCCTACTGGCGTTCAGGTTTTTGCCGGTCGCAGCATTGCCTGAGGTCGACTATCCGACCATTCAGGTCCAGACCTTTTATCCCGGTGCGAGCCCCGACGTGATGACGTCCTCCGTCACCGCGCCGCTGGAAGTGCAGTTCGGGCAGATGCCGAACCTCAACCAGATGAGTTCGATCAGTTCGGCAGGCGCCTCCGTCATCACCTTGCAGTTCGGACTGACCATCTC
>DATHPL010000300.1:0-6548 GCA_035483915.1 Bradyrhizobium sp. | reverse complement strand
TTTCAGCGCATCCTCGAGAAGCAGGGCTTTTCATTCAAGCTTGCCGCCAAGGTCACGGGCGTCGACACCTCGGGTAAGACGCTGGTCGCCCAGGTTGAGCCTGCGGCCGGTGGCGCTGCAGAAAAGATCGAGGCTGACGTCGTGCTGGTCTGCATCGGCCGCGTCCCCTACACCGAGGGTCTTGGCTTGAAGGAAGCCGGTGTCGCGCTCGACAATCGCGGCCGCGTGCAGATCGACGCGCATTTCGCCACGAGCCTGAAGGGCGTCTATGCGATCGGCGACGTCATTGCCGGCCCGATGCTGGCGCACAAGGCCGAGGATGAAGGCGTCGCGATTGCTGAAATTTTGGCCGGCCAGGCTGGCCATGTGAATTACGACGTCATTCCTGGCGTTGTGTATACAACGCCAGAAGTTTCCTCCGTTGGAAAGACCGAGGAAGAGCTGAAACAGGCTGGTGTTGCTTATACCAGCGGCAAATTCCCGTTCACCGCCAATGGCCGTTCCAAGGTCAATCAAACGACTGACGGCTTCGTGAAGATTCTCGCAGATGCGAAGACCGACCGGGTGCTTGGCGTGCATATTATCGGCCGGGAAGCAGGCGAAATGATCCACGAAGCCGCTGTTTTGATGGAGTTTGGCGGTTCCGCGGAAGATCTCGCGCGGACCTGCCACGCCCATCCGACTCGCTCGGAAGCGGTGAAAGAAGCCGCGCTTGCGGTTGGCAAACGCGCCATCCATATGTGATCCTCACCCGATGAGAGTCGGGTTAGGATAAAATTTTATGCTACGCCGCCTTCTTCAACCGATCTGGGTTTTGCTAGCGGTCATCTTTTTGATCGAGGCGTGGCTGTGGGATCATCTCGAGCCGATCGTCGCCTGGGTGGTGGCGAAGATTCCGCTGCAAACTTTCAAGACCTGGCTGGCTGAACGTGTCGATACGCTTTCGCCGGCGATGACGCTGATTGTTTTCGCCGTGCCGGTGCTTCCGCTGTTTCCGCTGAAGCTGGTCGGGTTCTGGTTGCTCACGCACGAATACTGGTTCAGCGCTGTCTTCACGATCCTCTTCGCCAAGCTTGTCGGTGTCGGCATCACCGCCTTCGTCTTTGACGTGACGCGGCCGAAACTGCTGGAGATGGGATGGTTCGAGCGGCTCTATGAATTCGTAATCGGTTTGCGCGCCAAGGCGGCGGCCTTGGTCGATCCAATCAAGCAGCGCATCCAGGAAATCCTGCGGGGCGACGGCGATCGGTGGTCGTCGCGAATGCTACGGCTGATCCAGCGCTTCCGAAAAAGCGTGCACGAAGCGCGCTAATTACGCTCGCAAAAATCGTTACAATGCCAGATGCAATGCGTGCGGCGCAAATATGCCGAACGCGGTGAAAGCGACACCGGCAAGCGTCAACAAGCCCGCGATCCACGCCAGCGCCGCGATGCCGGTGATGATGGTCGCCGATGCCAGCACGATACCGATCTGAAATGCCGCCGAGGCCAGTTCGAAATGATGATACTTCGCCGTGGCCAGGTCGCGCTCTTCCTCGGCATGCTTGGCGCGTTCGGACAGTTGATCCTGACCTTCGCCGGTTTCCGGCTCCGAGCGATAGCGCGCCGCGGTTTTCTGCCAGTCGTCAATCTGCTTTTGCAGCGCCGCTTTCATGGCGCCATCGCCAGGGGCAGCGAGCTTGGCCTGCTCGGCTGCGGTCTGCACCGTGGTGCGGCGGATGCTCTTGGCCTGGAAGAAGGCCCACAGGTTTGACGCCTCGACGTTCTTGGCGATTGACTCGGTCTGCGCGCCCTTGCCCAGCGTCTCCGACAGGGCGAGAAACAACGCTATCACGGCGATCAGGAGCGCGATCTTCTTGTTTTCACCGGATATATGTTCGGCGTGCTCGGCATGCTCCATGCTCTCATGTGCGCTCATGATTAGTCCCCCCGCTCGAGTATGGCGACGATGGACGAACAATATGGCGAGCGCAAGGGTCCGGCCGCGTTCGCCGTCGGCAGCGATATCCGAAATCAGCCGGCTTCAGGCGCGCGGATGCGCGCTCCGGTACACTTCCAGAAGCCGCTCACTGTCGATCCCGGTGTAGATCTGTGTGGTCGACAGCGAAGCGTGGCCGAGCAGTTCCTGGATCGCACGCAGGTCGCCGCCGCGCGACAACAGGTGGGTGGCGAAGGAATGCCGCAGCGCGTGCGGGGTGGCGCTGTCGGGCAAGCCGAGCGCGCCGCGTAATCGCGCCATGGTGAGCTGAATGATGCGGGGACTTAAAGGTCCGCCGCGGGCGCCGACAAAAATCGGACCCTCCGGCGGCAACGGATACGGGCACATCGCCGCGTAATCCTGAATGAGCGTCAGAACGTTTTGCAGCACCGGCACCATCCGCATCTTGTTGCCTTTGCCGGTGACGACCAAGACGTCGCCTTCGCCGGGCGCGGGCACATCGCGGCGCTTCAATCCCAGCGCCTCGGAGATACGCAGGCCCGAGCCGTAGAGCAGCGCCATGACTGCGGCGTCGCGTGCCCAGATCCAGGGATCGCGGTCTTCGCCGGCGCGTTCGTCGGCATCGGCGAGACGCTTGGCCGCCGCCATGGGCAACGGTTTCGGCAGAGTTTTGCCGACCTTGGGTGCACGGATCGCGGACAGTGCGCCGACCCTGCCGCGGCCCTCGCGCTCCAGGAAGCGTCCGAACGAACGAAGACCCGCCAGCGCGCGCATCAGCGATCGGCTGGCGATTTCATCGGTGCGCCGCTTGGCCATGAAGGCCCTGACATCGCTGGCCTCAAGGGCGGCAAAACGGCCGACGGTCACGCGCGCTTCCCAGTGTTCGGCCAGAAATTCGAGGAACTGGCGCAGGTCGCGGCCGTAGGCTTCCGAGGTCTTTGGCGACAAACGCCGCTCGGTGCGCAAAAAAGCGAGCCATCGCGCCATTTCCAGCGCGATCGATTCGTCCGCGCAGTCAAGTTCAATCGGCTGCAAGGCGGGAGCGGATTTTGCCATATCGGCTTTCGATCAGCTTTTGGCGTAACGATTCCTTTGATTATATCGCACCGTCTTGGTTTATCCTTCGCTAATTAACCGGGACTCTTATTCGAGATGGACCATCCCACGCGCGCCTCATCATCGCCCGCATCGTTGACCGGGGTCGTCGATGTGCTGGTGCCGGTCGCGCTCGACCGCCCCTATTCCTATCGCGTGCCGCGCGGGCTCGAACTCAAAGCCGGCGATGTGGTCTGCGTGCCGCTCGGACCGCGCGAGGTGGTCGGCGTGGTGTGGGCCGAGAACGCCAATCCCGATCCGCGTCTGCACAATCGGTTGAAGGATGTCGGCGAGAAGCTCGATGTGCCCGCACTCAAGGGCGAACTGCGCGCGCTCATCGATTGGGTTTCCAATTACACGCTGTCGGCGCGTGGCATGGTCTTAAGGATGTGCCTGCGCATGGGCGAGGATCTCGGCCCTGAGCGGGTGCGGGCGGGTGTGCGTCTGACGGGCCCGTCGCCACAGCGCATGACGCCGGCGCGGCGGCGGTTGATCGAGCTGTTGTCCGACGGTCTGTTGCACGGCAAGTCCGATGCCGCGAGGGAAGCCGGTGTCAGTGCCGGTGTCGTCGATGGCCTCGTCGACGAAGGCACGCTCACGGTTGAGGCCATGCCGCGCGCGCCGGCGCCACCGGCGCCCGATCCGTCCTTTTCGGTCCCCGAATTTTCCCGCCAGCAGCGCACCGCCGTGGACGCGATGCGCGCGCTGGCGGCCAACGGCACGTTCCATGTCGCATTGCTCGACGGCGTCACCGGTTCAGGCAAAACCGAAGTCTATTTCGAAGCGATCGCGGAGACGATCCGCCGCGGCAGGCAGTCGCTGATCCTGATGCCGGAGATCGCGCTGACCGGCCAGTTCCTGGATCGCTTCGCGCGGCGTTTCGGCGTGCGGCCGCTGGAATGGCATTCCGAATTGACGCCACGCACCCGGCAACGCAATTGGGCGGCGATCGCCAGCGGCGAAGCGCCGGTTGTGGTGGGCGCCCGGTCCGCGCTGTTCATGCCCTATGCCGACCTCGGTCTCATCGTTGTCGATGAGGAGCACGATCAGGCCTACAAGCAGGATGAAGGCGCGCATTACCACGCCCGCGACATGGCGGTGGTGCGCGCGCATATCGCCAAAATTCCGATCGTGCTGGCGTCGGCGACGCCGTCGGTGGAAACCGAGGTGAACGCACGCAAGGGCCGCTATCAGCGCATCCTGCTGCCATCGCGGTTCGGCGGCCAACATATGCCGCATATCGAGGCAATTGACCTCCGGCGCGAAGCCCCGCCGCGCGGCCGCTTCATCTCACCAAAGCTCGCCGAGCAGATCCGTTTTGCGATCGAACGGCGCGAACAGGCGCTGTTGTTTCTCAACCGCCGCGGCTACGCGCCGTTGACGTTGTGCCGCGCTTGCGGGCACCGTTTTGCCTGCACCATCTGCGATGCCTGGCTGGTCGATCACCGCTTTCGCCAGCGGCTGGTGTGTCATCACTGCGGCTTTTCGATGCCGCGTCCGCATACCTGTCCGCACTGCGCGGCGGAGGAATCGCTGGTGGCGGTCGGTCCGGGCGTCGAGCGCCTGCAGGAAGAGGTGGCCAGCCTGTTTCCGGACGCGCGTTCCATGGTGCTGTCGAGCGATCTAATCACCTCGATCGAAACCATGCGCAGCGAGTTGAACGAGATCGCGGAAGGCCGGGTCGACATTATCGTCGGCACCCAACTGGTGGCCAAGGGTCACCATTTCCCGCGGCTCAATCTGGTCGGCGTGGTGGACGCGGATCTTGGCCTCAGCAACGGCGATCCACGCGCCGCCGAGCGGACCTGGCAATTGCTCAACCAGGTGATCGGCCGCGCCGGGCGCGACCAGGGCAGGGGCGTCGGCTATTTGCAGACCCATCAGGTGGAACATCCCGTGATGAAGGCGCTGGTGGCCTGCGACCGCGAAGCGTTCTACGCCAGCGAAATCGACTCCCGCGAACGCACCGGCTATCCGCCGTTCGGGCGGCTGGCGAGCTTGATCGTGTCGGCCGGCGATCGCCCCACCGCAGAAGGTTTTGCGCGCAAGCTTGCCGCGATCGCGCCGATCGATGAACGGATCAAGGTGCTGGGACCCGCCGAGGCGCCGCTCGCGGTGATCAAGGGCCGCTACCGCTTCCGCCTGCTGGTGAAGTCGCTGCGCAACGTCGATCTGTCGGAATATTTGCGCGAATGGCTCGCCGCAGGTCCGAAGACCAAGGGCAATCTCAAGCTCGAAGTCGACGTCGATCCGCAGAGCTTTTTATAACGGCCAGCCAAAAACAAACCCGCCGTCGGCTACGACGGCGGGCTTTGGTGTCAGCGCAAAGCCAGTTCCTTCGCCCGATAAAGGCGGAGGTCAAATTGCGCGGATGTCTTGAAGGCTGCGCGTAAGCCGCGCAGGTTACATGACCTCGGCGACGACCCGGCCGACGCCGGCGCTCGTCAGACCGATGGCACGGGCAGCGCCCGTGGACAGGTCGAGTACCCGGCCGCGAACGAACGGACCGCGGTCGTTGATGGTTACGACGACGCTGCGGCCGCCATGGGTGACCCGGAGCTTGGTTCCGAACGGCAGGCTACGATGGGCCGCGGTCATGGCTTCCTGGTTGAAGCGCTGGCCGGAGGCGGTCTTGCTGCCGGATTCATTACCGTAGAAGGACGCCATGCCTGAGAAGCTGCGCCCGCCGCCCGTGGCCGGCTCGATCGACGCATTGGCCTCTCGCCAAGACGAATTCTCGGTCCGGGCGGCATGATGGGAATAGTGGTGGTGATGGTGGTGCCGATAAGACCTCGCCGAGGCCTCAGAGGCGGTACCACCGGTAAAAGCAGCTGCGGCAAAAAGGATCAGCGCCGTACGCGACTGGGCGGCTTTACCCAGCGTCTGCTTATTCAATTTCAGCATTAGATCAGTCCCTCAATTTCAAGTAACGCCACATCTGTGACGAGTGGAACCCCCGCTCCGTTTTGAAGGACTGCCGTTTGATTTCGCAATGCGGCATAAAAGGGGCAGTAGAATCGATTTATCTCACCCTGAAACATCTTGTTATGTGGAACAGAAGATCGCTGGATGTTCCGTAATGCTGAAATTATTGATCTGTTAATCAAATCTATACTTCGTAAGTACGATTAATACTGATCACCAAAGCTCTCGCGGTGGTTGTCTAGAATTCAGCAAGTAATGCGAATCGGGAAGCGCTGGCCGCATTCCGGCGTTCCGCCCGCTAGGCGCATGCCGCCATGCAACAACGGGCGGAACGAACTTGGCGGCTGGAGCCCGGTTTCTGAATACCGTTCAGGCGTTTCTATCCGTCGCGTCGAATCGGCGGGCGACTGGTCCGTAAACCGCGTGCGGCAAGGCATCACCGGCGGCCGCCGTCATATTGCACCTGCACTCTTGCTATGTTAGCAAAGCCGCGATTTTAACGGTCCTGGCGCTGCCTGTGCCGGTCGAAAATCGAAGTCCCGCTTGAACTCCAAGGGCTTGGATCGCTAGGCGCCGCATTTGGGCGACG
>DATHPL010000299.1:0-6657 GCA_035483915.1 Bradyrhizobium sp. | reverse complement strand
GGCGGCTCGATGACATTCAGGGAAAGCGCCATACCTGGTTCTGCGGCGCCTGGACCGGTTACGGCTTCCATGAAGACGGGCTACGGTCGGCCTTGTCGGTTGCGGAAGCCTTGGGTGCCGCCGCGCCCTGGCGCGAAGTCCCTCCAGAGCTGGCTGAGGCCGCGGAGTAGGCCATGCGAGACGTTTACGCCGGACCAACCGCGATCGAAGGCGATGCAGCCGCGCTTTACGTTGGCGACGTCATGCATGCCCGCCTCAAGCCGGTCGGGCATCGCTTCAGCTATCGCGTGATGAGTTTGCTGATTGACCTCGATCGACTGGAGGTCGCCGACCGGCAAACGCGGTTGTTCGGCGTCAACCGGCGCGCACTTTACAGCTTCCACGAGGCCGACCACGGCGACCGAGACGGCTCATCGTTGCGACTTTATGCCCAACGTTGCGCAGCCGAACACGGAATCGATCTGACTGGCGGGCGGGTACTGCTGCTGTGCTATCCCCGGCTGTTCGGTTACACCTTCAATCCGCTTTCGGTTTACTACTGCTACCGCGCAGACGGCCAGCCTGCCCTCCTCATCTATGAAGTCCGCAACACGTTCGGCGACATCCATGCCTATGTGCTGCCGGTGACGCGCGGCGACATCAGCCCGGCCGGCATCCGCCAGACGCAAGACAAGCGATTTTACGTGTCGCCCTTTGTCGAGATGGCCATGCGCTACCATTTCAGGGTCATGCTGCCGCAAGACCGCGTCAAACTGCGCATTCTTGAGACCAATAGCGAAGGCCCGCTGCTTTCGGCCACCTTCAACGGACAGCGGCGCATCCTGACCACCCGGGAGCTGCTGCGCTCGTTCTTTTCGCTCCCCCTGGTGACCCTCAAAATCATTGCCGCCATCCATTGGGAGGCGCTGCGGCTCTGGCTGAAGGGCGTCCGGCCGGTGCCCCGCCCGGGAAAGACTGCGGATGAAGGCTTGGCGACCGAGGCGCGCAGTGATTATATCTCTACCGGGACGTCTATCCACGGAAGGTGAAGCTAGGTCGGTCGGCCATGCCCGAGGTGATTCCGGTCACATCAGATACGGTAGATCGCTTGCCGGCGGACTTGCCCCGCATGGTCCGCTTGGCGCTCGGCTATGGCGCAAGGCTGCGTTACGGTTCGCTCGAAGTGACCTTGCCGGATGGCCGGGCCGTCAGACTTGGCGACAACGCGCCGGGGCCGGCCGCGGCGATGAAAGTCTATCACTACGGTTTTGCCTCGCGCCTCATCCGCGGCGGCGACATCGGCATTGCCGAAGCTTATTTGCGCGGCGAATGGGACACGCCCGACCTGACCCAATTTCTCTACCTGTTCTGCGTGAATCAGGATTGGATGCGGTCGATGCTGATCGGCAAGCCAATGGTGCGAGCCATGCAGGTGGTCCGGCACTGGCTCAACCGCAATACGAGACGTCAGGCGCGCCGCAACATCTACAAACACTACGATATCGGAAACGCCTTCTATTCGGCGTGGCTCGACCCGAGCATGACCTATTCGTCGGCGTTGTTCGAAGGGGATACGGCGGATCTGACCGCAGCCCAAAACAACAAATACCGTCGGCTTGCGGAAGCGATCGACCTCAGGCCGGGTCAAAGACTGCTTGAGATCGGCTGCGGATGGGGCGGGTTCGCCGAATATGCGGCGAAAGCCGTGGGCGCGAAGGTGGTCGGACTGACTATCAGCAAGGAGCAACGTGACTTCGCGCAAGCCCGCATCCAGGCCGCAGGCCTTGCCGACCATGTCGAGATCAGGTTGCAGGACTATCGCGACGAACGCGACCAGTACGATCGCATTGCCTCGATCGAAATGATCGAGGCGGTCGGCGAGGAATTTTGGCCGAACTATTTTTCGCAACTGCGTGACCGCCTGCTCCCCGGCGGCCTTGCCGGCATCCAGGCGATCACGATCCAGGACAACTTGTTCCAGGATTATCGCCGCGACGTCGACTTCATCCAGCGTTACGTTTTTCCCGGCGGCATGCTGCCATCGCCACAGATACTTAAATCGCTTGGTGAGCGTTTCGGCGTACCTGTCATTCGCGAGCGCATTTTTGGGCAAGATTATGCCAAGACGCTCGCGACCTGGCGAAATAACTTTCGCGCGGCCTGGCCGAACCTCATTCCACTTGGCTTTGACGATCGATTCCGGCGGCTGTGGGAATACTATCTCGCCTACTGCGAAGCCGGATTCCTGTCGGGGAATATCGACGTCCGTCAGGTCGTGTTCGCCAAAGCGAAGTAGACCGCAGCGCACAAAACGGCGACAGAACCTGCTTCCACTTTAAGCGTTCGCGCTCTAGTGTCCGCCTTCCCTAGGTCGACTTCGAGCACATTTAGCGCGCATGAACATCAACAACGACGTTATCGAGGCGATCGGCAACACACCGCTGATCAAACTGAAGCGGGCTTCCGAGCTGACCGGCTGCACCATCCTCGGCAAGGCCGAATTCATGAATCCCGGCCAGTCCGTCAAGGACCGTGCCGGAAAGTGGATGATCCTCGAAGCCGAAAAGCGCGGCGAACTCAGGCCGGGCGGCCTTGTGGTCGAGGCGACCGCCGGCAATACCGGGATCGGCCTTGCGGTCGTCGCCAGCGCGCGCGGATACCGCACGCTGATCGTGATTCCGGAAACGCAGAGCCAGGAAAAGAAGGACATGTTGCGGCTCTGCGGCGCCGAACTGGTCGAGGTGCCGGCGCTGCCGTATGCCAACCCGAACAACTATCAGCACATCGGACGACGGCTGGCCGATCAGCTGCGGGCGCGCGAACCGAATGGCGTCTTGTTCGCCGATCAATGGAACAATCTCGACAATCCGAAAGCGCATTACGAATCGACCGGACCCGAAATCTGGCAACAGACCGACGGCAAGGTCGACGGCTTCATCTGCTCGGTCGGATCGGGCGGCACGCTGGCCGGAACGAGCAGGTTTCTAAAGGAAAAGAACAAGGGCGTCGTGATCGGCTGCGCCGATCCCCACGGCGCGGCGATGTATGAGCTGTTCAAGCACGGCCAAGCCAAGGCCACGCCGGGCGGATCGATCACCGAGGGCATCGGACTTGGCCGCGTGACCCCGATCATCGAGCAGGCCAAAGTCGACGAGGCCTATCTGATTTCGGACGAGGAAGCCGTTCCCGTCATCTACGAGTTACTCGAGCATGAAGGCCTTTGCCTCGGCGGTTCGACCGGCATCAATGTGGCCGGCGCAATTCGGCTTGCCAAGCGGCTCGGCCCCGGCAAGACGATCGTGACCATCCTTTGCGATTCCGGAAATCGCTATCAGTCAAAATTATTCAATCCGCAATTCATGCGCTCGAAGAATCTGCCCGTGCCGGCCTGGCTGGAAAAGCACAGCAAGATCGACATCCCATTTGCGAAGGTATGACCGAGGCGAGGCGGTGTCCGGATCTCGCGGCAGCGTCAGGGAAATGACAGCGCCGATCAGCGCAAAATCTGGCTCAGGAAAAGCTTGGTCCGCGCGTGCTGCGGATTGGCGAAGAAATTTGCGGGCGTGTTGGTCTCGATGATCTGACCCGCATCCATGAAAACGATGCGGTTGGCCACTTCCCTGGCAAACCCCATTTCGTGGGTGACGACGAGCATGGTCATGCCCTCCTTGGCGAGGTCGACCATGGTGTCGAGCACCTCCTTGACCATTTCCGGGTCAAGCGCCGAGGTCGGCTCGTCGAACAGCATGACCTTGGGATTCATGGTCAGTGCGCGGGCGATCGCCACCCGTTGCTGCTGACCGCCGGACAACTGAGCCGGATATTTGTTGGCCTGATGCGGAATCTTGACCCGCTCGAGATATTTCATGGCCGCCGCCTCGGCGTCTTTCTTCGGGACGTGACGAACCCATATCGGCGCGAGCGTACAGTTCTCCAGCACCGTCAGATGCGGAAACAGATTGAAGCTCTGAAACACCATCCCTACCTCGCGCCGGACTTCATCGACCCGTCGCAGCTGCGGGCCGAGTTCGATACCGTCGACGACGATCCGGCCCTCCTGAAACTCCTCAAGCGCATTGATGCAGCGGATGAACGTAGACTTTCCAGAGCCGGACGGACCGCAGATCACGATGCGCTCACCCTTGGCCACATCGACATTGATGTCGCGCAACACGTGAAAGTCGCCGTACCATTTGTTGAGCTCGGCAATACCGACGATCGAATCTGTGGTCATGAGGTTTCCCGGTTACCCACGATGAGCATTCAGCCTGTTCTCGACGAACAGCGAATAGCGAGACATTCCAAAACAAAACACGAAGTAGACCATTCCGGCAAAGGCAAAACCCGTAAACAGCGTCGTCGGCGTTGCCCAGATGGGGTCGGCGAATGAAGCATGCACCTGTCCCAACAGATCGAACAGCGATACGATCGACACCAGCGAGGTGTCCTTGAACAATCCAATAAAGCTGTTCACGAGCCCGGGAATGACATGACGGAGCGCCTGCGGCATCACGATCAGAGCGGTGGTCTTCCACCAGGAAAGGCCGATGGCGCTGGCTGCCTCGTATTGCCCGCGCGGGATCGCCTGTAGTCCTCCGCGGATGACCTCGGCAATATACGCACCCGAGAACAGTGCGATGCCGATCAAGGCGCGAACCAGTCCGTCGATCTTGAAATTGCCGGGCAGAAACAGCGGCAGCATATAGGTTGCGAAAAACAACACGGTGATCAGGGGAACGCCGCGCCAGAATTCGATAAAGCCGACCGAAAAGAACCGGATCAGCGGGATCGTCGAGCGCCGGCCCAGCGCCAGGGCAATCCCGATCGGCATGGAGGTGACGATACCGGTGACCGAAACCACCAGCGTCACCAAAAGACCGCCCCACAGGCCGCTGTCGACAATTGGAAGGCCACCGCGGTCGAGACCCATCACCGCGATCACGATGCCGATGCCGGCAAACGTCGCGATACTGCCAAGCAATATGCGCCATCCGGTGCGGAAACCGCCGCCGAGGAAAAAAAGGATCAGCGATACGATTGCCGCCGTTACCGCGAAATCGACCCATACCGGGCGGGAAGCGCCCTGAATTTGGCCGTTCAACCAAACCAGCGGCCAGACCAGACCGGAAACGGCCGCCCCCAACAGCACAACGAGTTTACCGAGCCATTGTAGCAACGGCCCGATGACCGCCGTTGCCTCGCCTGCCCGCGTGAGCTTCTGGCCGAGGTCGCTGACCGTATCAGCAAACCCCGACAAAAGACCGGTCACCCAATTTACGCCGAGGCCACTCAATCCGCCGCCGCGAAGCAAAAAGAACGCGACGACTGGAAACGCGACAAAAAACAGGCCGGCATTGAGTCCCTTGGCCGGCAACCGCGGGATCAACAGCGGCAACAACAGAATAGCGGCGAGGAAGAAAGTCAGGTCAACCCGCCAACGCTCCGGTTCGGGATAGAAGCCGTAAATGAACTGACTGAATTTTGCCTGGACGAATGGCCAGCAGGCGCCGACGACATGTCCAACATTTTCGGCGAGACAGGCGGTGCGATCCTTTCCGGTCCAGACGGCATCGACCAGAAGAAATTTGAACGCCGGAACGACCGTGATCCACAGCAGAAGAACGCTTGCAAGCGTGAGCAGGATATTGGTCGGCGAATTGAACAAGCGCGTGCGCAAAAAGCCGACAAAGCCCGTCACCTTGACCGGCGCTGTTCGCTCGGAAATGAGCACCTGCCGAACGAATGACGATGCGGCAGTATCGCTCATCCGCCCATGCTCCGGCCGATTCGCCAATTGTAGAAGCTCATGATCGCGGAGGTGACCAGCGAGATCAGCAGATAAACGCCCATCGTGATACCGATGATTTCAATGGCCTGCCCGGTCTGGTTCAGCGCTGTACCTGCAAATACCGAAACCAGATCGGGATAGCCGATGGCCACGGCGAGCGATGAGTTCTTGGTGAGGTTCAGATACTGGTTGGTCAGCGGCGGAAGAATCACGCGTAGCGCCTGCGGCACCACGATCAGCCGCAAGGCCGCGCCGCGTGATAAGCCAAGCGAGGAACCGGCCTCCATCTGCCCCTTGTGAACCGACAGAATACCGGCACGGACGACCTCCGCGATGAAGGCGCCCGTATAGGTCGACAGTGCCAGCGTCAACGCTACAAATTCCGGAATGATCCGCGAACCGCCGGCGAAATTGAATCCTCTAAGCTGAGGTATTTCAAAACTGACGGGAGAGCCAAACGCCAGCGAGGCGATGAGCGGCAATCCAATGATCAGGCCAACGATATAGGGCCAGATCGTCAGCATCCGGCCGCTCTGAAACAACTGCCGTTGCGCATAGAATCGCAGCAGCAGCGAAGCCGAGATCGCGATCAAGAGCGCGATTGTAACGGCTTCCAGCCCGGCATGCGGAATCGGCGTTGGAACGACAAGCCCGCGATTGGAGAGGAAGAAAAGATCGAACAACGAAATGCTTTGCCTGGGTGGCGGGAGCGCCTGGAGCACGGCGAGATACCAGAACAGGATCTGGAATAGCAGCGGGATGTTTCGCAGCAGTTCGACATAGCCGCCGGAAATTCGTGCCAGCAGCCAGTTCGGCGACAACCGGCCCAGCGCCACCAGGAATCCGATCACGGTCGCAAAGAAGATGCCGATAACCGCGACCAGCAGCGT
>DATHPL010000298.1:0-5982 GCA_035483915.1 Bradyrhizobium sp. | reverse complement strand
TTCCGCGAAGCAATCCAGAGAAGTGACGAAAGCTGGATTGCTTCGTCGCTTTGCTCCTCGCAATGACGGGCCGATTTATTTCAACGCCGCGATGAGCTTTGCGGCGTTTGCTTCCAGCACCTTGCCGTCTTCCTTGCGGCTCGCGGGCGGCAACAGCGCCACGCCGTCATGGCGCGGCATCACATGCATGTGCAGGTGAAACACCACCTGTCCGCCGGCTGGTTCCGAAAATTGCTGCACCGTGATGCCTTGTGCATCGAAGGCCGTCATTGCGGCGCGCGCGATCTTCTGGGAAGCACGCGCCACATGGGCGAAATCCTCAGGCGTAATATCCAGGATATTGCGGGCGGGCGCCTTCGGGATCACCAGCGTATGGCCAACACAGCGCGGCATGATGTCGAGGAAGGCCAGCGTGTGGTCGTCCTCGTGCACTTTGTAGCAAGGGAATTCGCCGCGCAGGATTTTGGCGAACGGATTGTTGGGATCGTAAGCGGGCATGGAAAACTCCTGATCTAATCGTCGTCCGAAGCGCCGTTGCCTTTACGAAACGGTCCGGTCTCGGTGAGTTCGCGCCCCATCTCGGCCACATAGGCGCGCTCGCGCTTGAGATAATCCTTGATGGCATGACGCAGGCTTGGGTCGGCGATGAAGTGCGCCGAATAGGTGGTTTGTGGCAGGTACCCGCGGGCGATCTTGTGCTCGCCTTGCGCGCCCGCTTCAACCGTTTTCAAGCCCCGCGTGATCGCATAGTCGATGGCCTGATAATAGCACACCTCGAAATGCAGAAACGGGTGATGCTCGATCGCGCCCCAGTTGCGGCCGAACAGCGTGTCTGAACCGACGAAGTTGATAGCGCCGGCAATCCAGCGATTATTGCGCCTCGCCATGACCAGGAGCACGTCGTTGGCCATGGTCTCACCGATCAACGAGAAAAACGATCGTGTGAGATAAGGCCGGCCCCATTTGCGTGAGCCGGTCTCCATGTAGAAGGCAAAGAACGCGTCCCAAGCTTCCTCGGTGATGTCGCTGCCGTTAAGCGCATGGATGGTGATGCCGTTGGCAACTGCTTCGCGCCGCTCGCGCTTGATCGCCTTGCGGTGACGCGAATTCAGTGTGGCAAGAAAGTCGTCGAAGCTGCGGTAATCCTGATTGTGCCAATGGAATTGCTGATCGGTCCGTTGCAGGAAGCCGTGGCTAGCCAGCAATTTCCATTCGGTTTCGCGTGCGAATGTCACGTGTACGGAAGACGCCTCCGTCGCCTGGCACAGCCCAACGAGACCTCGTGCCAGCGCGCTGCGGATTTCGTCCTGATCGACCTCGTGGCGGACCAGAAGGCGAGGGCCGGTGGCTGGCGTGAAGGGAACCGACGCCTGCAGTTTCGGGTAATAGCTGCCGCCCGCTCGCTCATAGGCATCCGCCCAGCCGCGGTCGAACACGTATTCGCCCTGCGAATGCGATTTCAGATAGCAGGGCACGATGCCGGCGATGGCACCGTCGCTGCGCGCGAGTAAATGCCGCGGACCCCAGCCGGTGCGTGGGATCGCCGATCCGGACGCCTCAAGAGCCGAGAAAAAAGCGTGGGAAACAAAGGGGTTGAAAGGGCTTTTGGAGCCGTCGCGAGAACCTTCGGCCGCAACAGGCGGGTTGGCGCAGGCATTCCATTCCTCAGCCGGAATCTGGCTGACGGAAGAAACCGCTTCGAGGGTAATTTCAGATGAATCCATCGATAGTTCAGGCTGACCTATACTTAACATCGTGCAGGGTGCGCCAGACTTCAAGGTCGATCTGTCAGGGCTGGAACCCTTCAAAGATCATTTGATCGGCATACCGGCCGGCACGCGTCCGCTGTTCGGCCGTGCGCACCGTCCATGTCAGCAGTGGCAGGCCGAAGATATGCCGCGCGATCCATGGGGCCGGTGCCGGCAGATCATTGACCCAATAAGCGACAAAATGCGGCTGCGTGCGCAAGGCACGTTTCAAGTGCCGCATGCCCTCGCGTTGGCGTGGCGTTGCTTCCGGCCAATCGGCTTCCGTGTAGTGGCGTTGTGCGACGATGCCGCGTGGCAACGCCGGCAGCATCTCCCTAAGCGCCACTACCTGATCCGGATCGAAGGACATCCCCGCCACCGGTCCGGAATAAGAGGTGAGCACTTCCGCCATGCGTTTCACCAGCCGGCGATCATGATCGAAATGGCTCTTGACCTCGACGATGATCGGAACGCGTCCCCTGACAAGGATGCAGAGGTCGGCCAGCGACATCATCCGCTCGGCCGTGTCCTTGAAACGAACTTCCTTCAAAGCGGTCGAAGTCAAGCCGAGCAGCGCGCCTGCGCCATCGGTGAGACGGCCGAGCGTATCGTCGTGATGCACCATCGCTTCACCATCGGCGGTGAGCTGGACATCGCATTCAATGGCGAAATTGCCATCGATGGCGGCGAGTGCTGCGCCCGGCATGTTTTCGATGATGCCTCGCGCACGGTCATGCAGACCGCGATGGGCCACCGGCCGCGCCGTCAGCCAGTCGGGCGCGCGCATCGCAAAGGCTCCCGCTTATGAGACTTCGAACACCCCCTCGACCTCGACCGCGGCATCGGCCGGCAGCGAAGCGACGCCGACCGTGGTGCGGGCATGGCGGCCCTTGTCGCCAAAGGCCGCAACCATCAGGTCGGATGCGCCGTTGAGCACCTTCGGTCCGTCGAGAAAGTCAGGCGCGGAATTGACGAAGCCACCGAGGCGAACCACCCGCGCTACCTTGTCGAGGTCGCCAAGCGCGGCCTTGACCTGCGCGAGAAGGTTGATCGCGCAGCCGCGCGCGGCCGCCGCACCTTGCTCGATGGTCACGCCGGCGCCAAGCTTGCCCTTGGCGATCAACTTGCCGTCCGCGCCGAGGCAAACCTGGCCGGATACAAACAGCAAATTCCCACTGCGCACGAAGGGCACGTAGTTCGCCACCGGATTCGGCGGCTCATGCAGGGTGATGCCCTGTGATGCCAGTTTTTGTTCGACCGTACCCGCCATGTTCGTCCCCGTCTGATTCTGCCGGCACCCGGATGACCGGCTCACATTGTTTCGCGCATCGGGCCGCTACTTGCAAGCGAGGGGCGGGTGAGTGGGGGCGATGCTGAAAAACATGGCAAGTCAGCGACAAACGAATGGTTTCCGCCTTTTGGCCGCAGTTGCGGCGCAATGAGTCGGCGAATAGTCTGACGAAACCATCCAAGGGATGAATCATGGCCCGCGCATTTCAGATTTTGTCCTGCGGCACCAAATCGATGGTGCTGGCTTTGGCCGTGCCTGCGCTGGCTGTGGGATTATCCGGAAGCGCCCAGGCTACCGCCAATGGCGCCTTTCTCTCCCATCAGGCGCTTTATGAACTCAACCTGTTGAAGTCGCGCGGATCCAATTCGATCAGCAGCGCTCACGGTCGCATCCTCTACAGCTTCACAGGCAGCCCCTGCGAGGGCTACACCTCTGAATTCCGCCAGGTGTCCGAGATGGACAACGGCGAGAACAAGGTGACGCTGTCGGACTTGCGCTCGACATCCTGGGAAGATGCCGCCGGCAAGACCTACCGGTTCAAGATCGACTCGCGGATGAACGACGTCGACACCGGTCCGATCGACGGGATCGCGGAGCGGGTCGGCGACCATATCACCGTCAAGCTGAAGCAGCCGCAGACCAAGACCTTCAACCTCGACGGCTCGACCGTGTTCCCGACCGAGCAGATCCAGCACATCATTGCCGCCGCCAAGGAAGGCAAATCGATTCTGGAGCAGACTGTCTATGACGGTTCGGACAATGGTGAAAAGGTCTTCTCAACGCTTGCGGTAATCGGGCAGCCGATCCATGGCGATCAGACCATTGCGTCGCCCGATCCCTCAACCGAAAACGACGCGATGAAATCGACGACACGCTGGCCGGTGACGGTGAGCTATTACGATCACGACGCCAAGCCCGAAGAGGGCGAACAGACGCCGCTTTACGCCATGTCGTTCGAACTGTTCGAAAACGGCGTCTCCCGGGCGCTGGTGCTTGACTATAACGACTTCGTGATTTCCGGCTCGCTCGGAAAATTCAACGTCAAGGATTCCAAGCCGTGCAATTGACGGTTTGAACTATTCTTCGGTTTTTTCCGGCCCTTCATAAGCAATCCCCCTGATCACGGCGGCCTCGCCGAACTTCTTGCGCAGGCCGTCGATGGCGCGCTCCGCATCCGCGGAGCGTCGGTCCAGCATGTCGGTGTCGTGGGCGTCGTGACCTGAGCGAAGGGCGCTCACGCCCGTGCCCATCAGGCGGAAGGCGGTGCCGTCGATTTCCTTGGCCAGCATTTCTCTCGATATTGCGAAAATCTTGGCCGCGAGCTGGGTCGGGGCATGAATGGATTGCGAGCGGGTGCGTTGCCGGAAATCGGCCGTCTTCAATTTCAACGTGATGGTCGATCCCGCCAGTTCGCTGTTCTTGAGCCTGCTTGAGACTTTCTCCGACAGCCGCCACAACAGCTTTTCGAGGGTCGCGAAGTCGCGAATATCGGTCTCGAACGTGGTCTCACTGGAGATCGTCTTGGCGCCGCGATCGGCCACCACGCGCCGGTCGTCGATGCCTCGTGCCAGCCGCCACAGCCGTTGTCCCTCGCCGCCGAATTGCTTCATCAACTCGGTTTCGTCGGCGCGCTGCAAATCCGCGATGAGACGAAAGCCGCGCTGGATCAGCCGCTCTTGTGTGGCCGGTCCGACGCCGAAAATGAAGCTGACCGGCTTGTCGGCCAGCATGGCGCGCGCGTCATCCTGATCGAGGGTGGCAAAGCCGCGCGGCTTGTCGAGGTCGGAGGCGATCTTGGCAAGAAACTTGTTGCGCGAGAGGCCAACCGAAACGGTGACACCGATCTCGCGTTCAATCTCCTGCGCAAAACGCGCCAGCACCTTGGCGGGAATCATGCCGTGAACGCGCTGGGTTCCGCTGAGGTCGAGAAACGCTTCATCGATGGACAACGGTTCGACCAGCGGGGTGAGCGCCTGCATCGCGCGCCGCACCTCGCGGCCGACCCGGACATATTTGGCCATGTCGGGACGGATCACGACGGCGGATGGGCAGAGCGCCAGCGCTTTAAACATCGGCATCGCCGAGCGAACGCCAAAGGTGCGCGAGATATAGCAGGCGGCCGAGACCACGCCGCGTTTGCCGCCACCGATAATGACGGGCTTGTCGGCAAGCTCCGGATTGTCGCGCTTCTCGACCGTGGCATAGAAGGCATCGCAATCGATATGGGCGAGGTTCAGCGAGGCAAGCGCGCGGTGACGCACCAGCCGTGGCGAGCCGCAATCTCCACACCGCCTGGCTGTGAATTCCAGATCATGGAGGCAGTCCCGGCAAAAGCAGGTGGGGCCGTCTGCTGATGCCGGTAAGGGAGACGTCACGGCACTTCTAAACCTGGATCGTTCAACGCCTGATGGGCCGCGGCAATGTTGGTCGGATGAAGCTGTGACGCCGCGGCGAATGCCTTCACGGTTGCATCGTCGCGCATGACGAAATCAAGCACATGCGCCAGGAACCGGGGATCGGCGGCTGCTCCACGCAAGGTCTCGGGTCCGAGGCCGCTTTCGGCCAGGAACGCACCCAGCCGCTCGGGGTCGCCCGCGATAAAGGAAAGCGCCTGAACGGCAACAATTTCAGCAACTTCCCGAGGGTTCCGTGTCGGTTTTCTCAAGGGATCTATTTGCCTTTCCGTAACTTATGGTTTCTATTTTCGGAACGATCATGCCCGAGTCTGCGGAAACAGTTCAAGCAACTGACAACCACGTCCGGAAAGTCGGACTTCGGCTTAACGGGTTAGAGCGAATCTGGCGCTAGTTTGATTTCACTTTTTGACGGGCTGAGCGGCTTTTGGGGCTTCGCCTTCGAGGTTCGTATCGCCGGGAGTGGAGGGGCGGGATGGCAAAAACCGTCCTGATCGTGGAGGACAACGAGCTCAATATGAAGCTCTTT
>DATHPL010000297.1:0-6364 GCA_035483915.1 Bradyrhizobium sp. | reverse complement strand
CCCATCTCGATCATTTCGTGGATGCTGGAGGGGTAGAGATAAGGCATCAGCGCGGAGATGAAGGCGTGGTCCGACTGATGCGGGACGGTGGAGGATTTCGCGCCATGGTCGTCGCCGGCGAGACACAGAACGCCGCCGTTTTTCGCCGAGCCCGCCGCGTTGCCGTGGCGGAATACGTCGCCGCAACGGTCGACGCCGGGACCCTTGCCGTACCAGATCCCGACGACGCCGTCATAATTGGCGCCCTTGGAGAGATTGAGCTGCTGAGATCCCCAGATCGCGGTGGCGGCGAGGTCTTCGTTCACGCCGGGCTGGAATTTGATGTTGTACTGTTCGAGGTGTTTTCGGGCGGCGAAGAGCTGCTGATCATAGCCGCCGAGCGGAGAACCGCGGTAACCGCTGATAAAACCGGCGGTGTTGAGCCCGTTGGCGCGGTCACGCCGGATCTGGGCCATCGGCAGGCGGACCAGCGCCTGAATTCCGGTCAGGAAGACATGGCCCGACCCTTGCGTGTACTTCTGATCGAGACTGATCGGACCCTGGTTTATTCCCATTCCACCCTCATCAAGCTCACGCTTCGCGGCTTCTTTTAGTTATTCATACCGTCGGCAAATGCCAGTCTATGTCGGAATTTACACCCCCCGCACCACAAATCTGGCTGCCCAGGCGCCGATCACGCAAAACGCAATTTCGTACCCAGCGGCGCGCTCGCCTTTTGCTGATGTGTCGTGGAAAAATGCTGCAACGAAACGACGTGACGCGGGCTTTTTGCGGCTATACTACCAAAGACGGGAGATCGATCGATGCGCAGACAACGATGGGAAGGGCCGGCGATTCTCGTCACCCTGTTTTTGTGCAGCGCATCCAGCGCGGTTGCGGCTGCCGAGCCGCCGCCGGAGGTGATCGCGAAAGGCAAGGCGCTGACGGAAGCCGGCGACTGCGGCAGCTGCCATACCGCCGATCCCGCAAAACCGTTCGCCGGGGGGAAGCGGATCGCCACGCCGTTCGGCGGCATCTATTCCGCCAACCTGACGCCGGACCGCAATACCGGGATCGGCCTCTGGAGCGACGAGGATTTCCGGCGTTCGATGCGCTTTGGCGTGAGGCCCGACGGGGCGAACTATTACCCGGCCTTCCCCTACCCGCATTTTACCAAGCTGACCCGCGACGACATCCTTGCGATCCGCAGCTACCTTGCCACGCTCGCCCCGATCACAAATACACAGCCCGCGCCGGAGCTGCGCTGGCCGCTGAATTATCGCGTACTGATGCGGCTGTGGAATTTTGCCTTCTTCCGGCCGGGCATCTTTGAGCCCGACCAGAACAAGAGCGCGGAGTGGAATCGCGGCGGCTATCTGGTCGAAGGCATCGCGCATTGCGGCGCCTGCCATACGCCGAAAAATTTTGTCGGCGCCGAAAAGCAAAACGCGCGATTCACAGGCAGCGTCGTCGAAGGCTGGTTTGCGCCCCGCCTCGACGGCACCGACCGCGGCGGCTTGAAATCGTGGAGCGCGGAGGATATCGCCGAATATCTCGGGAGCGGCCGCAATGGGCATAGCCACGCCGACGGACCGATGGCGCAGGTGGTGCTCAATTCCACCTCGCATCTGAGCGATGCCGACATTCGCGCGATCGCCGTGTATTTAAAGGAACTTCCGCCCGGCGCGCAGGAAGCAACCGTGGCCGCGCCGCCTCCGGCGCAGATGGCAAACGGCGAGAAACTGTACAAGGGATCGTGCGTCGCCTGCCATGAACTCGACGGCAGCGGCGCGCCGCGCATCTATCCGCCGCTCCCCGGCAACGCCAACCTGCAATCGGCCGATGCCTCGAGTGCCATCCGGATCGTGCTCGACGGCGCCGAGACCATCACCACGGCGCGCGCGCCGAACACCGGGTCGATGCCGCCTTACGCCAGCAAGATGTCGGATCAGGACGTGGCGGACGTCGTCACCTATATCCGCAACGCCTGGGGCAATGCCGCGCCCGCGGTGACACCGGCCGAGGTCGCGAAGGCACGGAAGTAGCCAACCCCTCATGGTGAGGAGGCGCGTGAGCGCCGTCTCGAACCATGAGGCCTCCATCCTTCGAGACGCGCGCAGTGCGCGCTCCTCAGGATGAGGCGTATATTGAGACGATCACTCCCGGTCTTCGTTGAACACGAATTTCGGCATTTCCCATTTGTAGCGGATCGCCAGCAGCCGAAACGACAGGCCCAGCACGAAGGTCAGCGCGGTCCAGAGTTCGTCGTTCAGCTTCAAGCCAAAAGCGGTGGCGTAGAACAATCCGGTGACGACGGAGACGCTGGCATAAAGCTCCGAGCGAAACAAAAGCGGCACGTCGTTGCAAAGCACGTCGCGCAGGACGCCACCCGCGCAGCCGGTGATCATGCCGGAAACGATAACGATTGCGAGTGGCTCGTTCATTTTCCAGGCGACGTCGCAGCCGGTCATGGTGAACACCACGAGACCGATTGCATCGAGCACCAGAAAAGCGAGGTTAAGCCGGTGCACCGTACGGGCGATCAGCACGGTCGCAAACGCCGCGACGGCCGTGAGGGCGAGGTAAGACGGTTTTTCCACCCACGGCAGCGGATAATGCCCAAGCACGACGTCGCGGATGGTGCCGCCGCCGAGCGCGGTGATGCAGCCGAGCAGGCAGACCCCGACCCAATCCATGCTGCGCCGTCCTGCCGCCAGCGCGGCGGTCATCGCCTGCGCCGCCAACGCCACCAGCGACAGCAAATGCAACACCGTATCGCTGGGAGGCAGGCTCCACATTTGGCCCTCACGATTCTCATCCGTTCGCGGGTTCCATTGTCGGCGATGTTGTCTCGTTCGGAAACAGTGAAAGTTCCCGGAACTTGGGCTGATGGCCGGCCGTTGTCGGCGAACACATCTGGAGGAATCCGACCATGCCTACCGAACTCAACCCCAATGATCCCTACGATCGCGATCATCTTAGGGATCCGATCCGGTCCAATATCGACGACCCGCGTTCGCCTGCCCAGATCGACGATGATCTCCAGGTCGATCCGGAACTCGCCGAAGGTCCCGCCAGCAACACCAGGATTGCGCTGTCTGCGGTCGGGATCGCGGTCGTGCTCGGTCTCGTGTTTTACGGATTGAATAGTTCGTCGACGAACCATCAGAATGCCGCGACGGCGCCGACACCAGCCACCGCGCAGAACTCGGCCTCGACCTCGCCGCCCGCGGCGCCTCCGGGTATGCGTGACGTGACCCCGCGTTCGCCCAACACCGGGCCTGGCACGACCACGGGATCCGCACCGGCTAATCCGCAAGCGCCGGCAAAACAATAATCATCAAGCGCCACGAGGCGGCCGCCACGTATTGATAGCGGCCGCCTCGTGTCAATATTCGCTTGCGCTGTCAGCGGAACATCTTGTTCAGCTCTCCGCCAGGATAGCCCTTCGCGAGTTCAGTGAAGGTGCCGTGCTCGGCGATTTCCTTCGCCGCGCGCATGAAGCCGGCCCAGGCGGTACGGGCGAGTGAACCGCCGACGCTGATCCGGCGCACGCCAAGATCCGCGGCCTCTTGAACCGACAGACCGGAAGCCCCGATCAGGAGGTTGACGGGCTTCGGTGCAACCGCCTTCACCACCGCCGTGATCTGCTCTTTGGTCTTGATGCCCGGCGCATAGAGGCATTCGGCGCCGGCGTCCGCATAGGCACTGAGCCGGTCGATCACCATCGAGAGATCATCCTGGCCGACCAGAAAGCCCTCGCAGCGGCCGGTCAGCAACACGCCACTCTTGTCGGCATCGATCGCCGCGCGCGCCGTCTTGATCCGTTCGATCGCTAGGCTGCGATCATACAGCGGCTTTGAGGCATCGCCGGTCGAATCCTCGATCGACAACCCGGCCACGCCGGTCTGGACGCCGCGCCTGACGTTAACGGCGACCTTCTCGGACTCATGTGCAAAGCCATTCTCGAAATCAGCATTGACGGGAAGGTCCACCGCTGCGCAGAGCGCGGTGAGATGCGTGCAGACGTCGTCGACCGTCACGCGGTTGTCGGCCTTCCCGATCGTCCAGGCAAAGCCGGCGCTGGTCGAGGCCAGCGCCTTGAAACCCATCTGGGCCAGCGCCTTCGCCGACCCAACGTCAAAGGGATTGGGGATCGCAAAGCAGCCGCGCTCATGCAGCTTGCGGAATGTCGCACGTTTGTCAGCCAATGAAATCGGCATCGGCGTGTCTCCTGTTTGCTGTTGGTTGGTTCTCGCCAGCCTGCCGCGAGATTATCCCTGTGCGACAGGCCACGCTAGTGAACTATGCCGTCGCCTCACGCCTTCACCTGACGCAGGAACGTGCGTTCCTCGGCGCGGATGAATTTGTGTTCCTCGGCGAAGCCGAAATTCTCCATGCCCTCCTTGTCGGTACGGAGCTTGGCGCGATATTCCTCGTAGGCTGCGAGGCTTGCGAAGGAAATCAGCGCAAACGCGATGTTGTTGGTGCCTTCATGCGGCATCCAGTAGCCGATGAGATCGCCGCCGCATCTCGGGATGATGGAAAGCCAGCGCTTGGAATATTGCTCGAACATGCCGCGTTTGAACGGATCGATCTGGTAGCGGATGAAAACGGTGATGGTCGTCATGGGAACCTCCGGTATCTCGTTGCCGTCATTGCGAGCCAACGGGTCGCGCGAATGCGCGCCCGATGACAGGCTCCGCGAAGCAATCCAGTCCGAACCGCAGAAACTTCTGGATTGCTTCGTCGCTTCCGCTCCTCGCAATGACGATCGAATTCGATAAGTACCACACTACACGCTTGATCATCATCGATGCTTCGGTTACCATCGAACAATGAAAGCAGGACCCGATATCGCCATGGTCGCCTCGCTTGTCGGCGACCCCGCCCGCGCCAACATGCTGACCGCGCTGTTGAGCGGCCGCGCGCTCACGGCCAGCGAATTGTCGCAGGAAGCCGGCATCACGCCGCAGACCGCGAGTTCTCATCTGTCAAAGCTCGAGTCCGGCGGACTGATCGAACAGGAAAAACAGGGCCGCCACCGTTACTACCGCCTCGCCGATCCCGATGTCGGAGGCGTGCTGGAAGGACTTGCGGCACTCGCCGCCCGCGCCGGCCACCTGCGGGTGCGCACCGGGCCGAAGGACCCGGCGCTGCGCCACGCCCGGATCTGCTACGATCACCTCGCCGGCGATCTCGGTGTGCAGATGCTCGACAGCCTGCGGCAGCGAAAACTGGTGCGCCAGCATAAGCATGACATCGAATTGACGGCGGAAGGCGAGCGCTTCCTCGAAAAGGCGCTTCAGATCGATGCGCAGTCGCTCACCCACCCGCGTCGTCCGGTCTGCAAGGCCTGCCTCGACTGGAGCGAGCGGCGCCATCATTTGGCGGGCACGCTGGGCGCGGCGTTGATGCGGCGCTTCACCGAATTGAATTGGGCCGCGCGGGATCGCGAGCCCGGCAGCCGGGTTGTCCAGTTCACCCGCCAGGGCGAGAAGCGCTTCGCGGCCCTGTTCGGCGATGCTCAGTAACTTTTTCGCGCGTCATGGCCGGGCTTGACCCGGCCATCCACATCTTTATGTCCGGACGTGAAGACGTGGATGCCCGGCAAGGCCGGGCATGACGATCGGAGCCTTGAATGAACCGAGCTTTCCTCTACCTGAGTTTCGCCGCTCTCGCTTTATCGATTGCGCCTGTGCACGCCGCCGAACGCGAGCCAGCTAATCGTGAACCTTACGGTATCGGCCTGGAAGGTTTTTCCTATCCTTATCCCGTGAGCCTGCTGCCGCTCGTCAATGACGGCGAGCAGCTCCGGATGGCTTATATGGACGTTGCGCCCGCGCATGCAAATGGCCGCGTCGTGGTGCTCCTGCACGGGCGCAATTTTCCGTCGAGCTACTGGGCGCCAGAGATCAAGGTGCTGACGGATGCCGGCTATCGCGTGGTGGTGCCGGACCAGATCGGGTTCGGAAAGTCCTCCAAGCCGTCAGGCGAACTTCATTTCGACAATCTTGCCCGCAACACGATCGCGCTGCTCGATCATCTCGGGATCGCCAAGGCCGATATCGTGGCGCATTCGCTCGGCGGCATGCTGGGGTCAAGGATCGCGCGGGCCTATCCCGACCGCGTCAATCATCTCCTACTCGCCGCCCCGATCGGCCTTGAAGATTACCGGATGTATGTGCCGCCGACGCCGACGGACAAGATCGTCGAAAACGAGGACAAGCTCACTGCCGATGGCTACCGCAAGCAGCTTGAGACCAACTATTCGCCAAAAATTCCGCCCGAGGCGATCACGCCCTTCATCGACGCCCGCTTCAACATCAAGGGCGCGGCGGATTACCAGCGCTGGCTGCGCGCCTTTGTCTCATCCGGCCAGATG
>DATHPL010000296.1:0-4791 GCA_035483915.1 Bradyrhizobium sp. | reverse complement strand
ACGCCGGTTCCATCGCTTTTGACGCGGACCTTGACGTTGTAATCGACCACTCGCTTGACCGGCACCAGGACCTTCATCGACCCTCTTTCGCTGGAACATCTTGGTTTTGAAGCTTAGGGCTGCGGAACCTAAAGCGCCCGCCCACCCCGGTCAACGCTAGCGGAGTGGATTTGACATTCGCCGCCCACCTGGCCGCCACTCGGGGCCCAAAATTGCCCTTTCGGGTCAGCGGTTCTGGCCAGGCACCCACAGCACGTCCCCGGCGCCGTTGTGGTTGGCCGTGCGGCTAGCAATAAACAGGAAATCCGACAACCGGTTCACATACTGGATGGCCGCGTCTCCAACGGGTTCGTCCGGATTGGCCGCCAGTTCCACCATGATCCGTTCCGCTCTGCGGCATACGGTGCGCGCCAGGTGCAGATAGGCAGCCGCGGGCGTGCCGCCGGGCAGTACAAACGAGTTCAAGGGGGCGAGATCCGCATTCAACCGGTCGATGTCGCGTTCGAGGCGCTCGACCTGGCTGGACAGCACGCGCAGGCGCTCCGCCTTTCCTTCGCGCTGGGGCACCGCCAGGTCGGCGCCGAGATCGAACAGATCGTTTTGAATGAGCCCCAGCATGGCATCGAGTTCCGGTGTCGCCGCCAGATGAAGCCGCACCACGCCGATGACGGCATTGGTCTCGTCGATCGTTCCGTAGGCTGCGATACGCAGGTCGTATTTCGGGCGGCGCTCGCCGCTGCCAAGCGCGGTCGTGCCGTCATCGCCGGTTCGCGTATAGATACGATTAAGGACGACCATGACTAGAGCTCCGATTTCGCTAGCGATGACCCATCGCCCAGACCGTGATCATGATGATGACGATGGCGACGAACTGAAGCAGCACCCGCCACCGCATCAATTTCTGCGAGTAACTCGGCGATCCGCCCCGCATCATGTTGATGAGGCCGAGCAGCAGCACCAACGCGACCGCGGCTATCGCGATGGGAACGATGAACGTACTAAGAAATGAGGCCATATCCCCTACATAACACTGCGATTGCCGATCCGCCATCAACACGACCGCACAGCCATGCTAGCTTTTGGCGGGATAATATCCGAAGGTAACCTCAATCAGAAGATCGACTCGCCTCCGCTCCACGTCAGGGTCCGCTGTGCGGCAGATTCGCTACATCTTTCACGTCGGCCTCGACGCCTTCTACACGTTTCTGGCGGACGACGGCTGGGCGATCGCCAGCCATATCGCGCTATCGACCTTGATGGCGCTGTTTCCGTTTCTGATCGTGCTGACCTCGCTCGCCGGCTTCTTTGGCTCAAAGGAGCTCGCCGATCAGGCCGCAAGCCTTCTGCTTCAAGTCTGGCCCAGGCAGGTTTCCGATTCGCTGTCGGTCGACATCCACGACGTCCTGACCACGACCCGCGGTGACATCCTGACCATCGGCGCGGTGCTTGCGGTCTATTTCGCCTCGAACGGCGTCGAGGCGCTCCGTGTCGCGCTCAACCGCGCCTATGCGGTGATCGAGCCGCGACGGTGGTATTGGCTGCGGCTGGAATCGATAGGTTACACACTGGTCGCCGCCTTCACAGCGCTGGCGATGGCCTTCCTGATCGTGCTCGGCCCGCTGATCCTGGAAGCGACCCGTCGTCACATTCCGCTGATCGTCGACAGCAACGAGAATTTGCTCAACATCGCGCGATACAGCATCACGGTCCTGGCGATGGTTGTTGCGCTGTTTGTTCTGCACGCCTGGCTTCCATCCGGCCGCAGGGGTTTCTTGCAGATCCTGCCGGGCATCGTCTTCACCCTGCTGGCTTCGCTGATATCGGGCACCGTGTTCGGACAATATCTGGCGCGTTTCGCCAATAATTATGTGACGATGTATGCGGGTCTCGCCTCGGTAATCATCGCACTGGTGTTTCTTTATTTTCTGGCGGCGATCTTCGTCTACGGCGGGGAGCTCAATGCGGCGATCATCAAGTCGCGGTTGCCGCACGGCGTGTCGCTTCAAGCAGCACAATCGCTAAAGCCCTCGGAGACACAGGCTTGACCAGGAAGGCGTCGGCCCCCGCACCGCGCGCGGCGGCCTCGTCATCGCCGCGGCCGGATACGCCGATGACCGGGATAGCGCCGAATGGCGGACCAAGTGCGCGAATCCGCCGGATGGCTTCAATGCCGTCGATGCCTGGAAGCACCATGTCCATCAACACCGCATCGAAGCTGCCTTGCAGGACACGATCCGGTGCGTCTTCCCCCCGGCCGACGAATTCCGCCTGATGGCCCAGTTCGGTCAGGACCGTGTTGAGCACGACACGGCCGAACGGATTGTCCTCGACGCTGAGAATGTGCAGGCCTCGCGCGTAATCTTGCAGGTGATCCTCTTGATCTGAACCCGACGGCGAGGCTTCGGCGCGGTCCAGTACCACGGTCAGCGTAAACGTCGTCCCGCCGCCGCGCCGCGGCGTCACCGCGATATCGCCGCCCATCGCGCGGGCGAGTTGTTTCACCGACGACAGTCCAAGCCCGGCCCCGCCGAACCGGGCGGTAATTTTCACATTGGCCTGCGAAAAGGGCCGGAACAGCCGCCTGATCTCCTGCAGCGTGAGGCCTATGCCGCTGTCCGAAACCGCAAAGGCCACGCCGACTTTGCCCTGCCCTTTGCCTTTCGCCTGATTGGTCGGCCGCACCGTCAGCGCGACGCCGCCTCGTTCGGTGAACTTTGTGGCATTGTCGATCAGGTTTTCGAGTGCCGCCCGCAGACGAACAGGGTCGCCGGTGGCGAAAGCGGGCAACTTCTCGGAAATTTCGACCCGCGACTGCAAGCCCTTGGCGGTGGCCCTGCCGGCCAGCGAATCCCCGACACTTTGGGCGAGCGTGCGTAGATCGAAGAAATCCTGCCGGACGCCGAAGCCGGAGCGCCCGCTTCGGGCGGCATCGACGAACAACGTCGCGAGGCTCGCCAGATGTTCGGCGCCAGCCTTGATGGTATCGACCCAGCGCCGCTCCCGCTCGTCGAGGTCGGACGTCGCCAAGAGGTCGCTGATCGCGAGAATGCCGGTCAACGGCGTGCGCACCTCATGCGCGAAAGTGGCGAGCACCGTTTCGACGATGCCGGGGGCAACCGTCTTGTTAGCCGTTTTGCCGGCGGCCTTCTTGGTGACAGCTTTCTTAGTGGCAGCCTTGCCAGTGGCAGCTTTGCGCGGCCTGCCGGCTGCAACACCTGCTCTACGCTTTTCCGGCGGTGTTTTTTTCGACCGCCGCTGACTACGCCGTGGGCGCGAACTCGACGCCATGATTCCCCCAATCCTGGCCCGCCTCACCATGGCACGGCCGGGTGGATGGAGTCACGCCGAAGCGCAGTCCAGCCGCGAACAGAATGTTGGCAAGGTGAATGGCTTTCAACCGAGGCCGACGCGGCGGCGAACCTCGGCCGGGCTTACGCCCGCCGCCCTCAATTCGCGAAGGCCGGTGGCTTCCGTCGATTTCGACAGCTTTTGCCCGGCGGCGTCGCGAATAAGACGGTGATGCCGGTAGGCGGGCTGCGGAAGCCCGAGAAGCTGTTGCAACAACCGATGAACGCTGGTCGACCAGAACAGGTCCTGGCCCCGCACCACCTCCGTGACGCCTTGCAGGGCGTCGTCGACCACCACCGCGAGGTGATAGCTGGTCGGCGTCTCCTTGCGCGCGATGATGACGTCACCCCAGGCAGCAGGATTTGCGGTGACCGTCCCGGATTCGCCGTTCGGGCCCTCCCCGCGCTCGATCCAGTTCAATTGGCCAACGCGCGCGGAGGCCTCCGCCATGTCGAGCCGCAGCGCGTAAGGCGCGCCCGATTGTAAGAGCCGTGCCCGCTCCCCGGGCGCGAGCGCGCGCGCCGTGCCGGGATAAAGCGGCGCACCGTCGGGATCCCGCGGCCATGGCGTGTCCGCCTCCTTCAGCCTGATAAGACCGGCAATCTCGGCGCGGCTTTCGAACGCGGGATAAACAAGCCCGAGCGCCGTGAGCTTTTCGAGCGCCGCGCCATATCCCGTGAAATGCTCGGACTGGTGGCGCACGGGTTTTTCCCAGGAAAGGCCGAGCCAGGTGAGGTCATCATCAATCGCGTGTTCGAATTCGCCCCGGCAGCGGGCGGGGTCGATATCCTCGATGCGCAGCAGAAAACGGCCGCCCGATTGGCGAGCGAGGTCAGAATTCAGCATCGCCGAAAAGGCGTGACCGAGGTGCAGGTAACCGTTCGGCGACGGCGCAAAGCGGAAAACGGGTGGCGGCATTGATCTCTATCTCAATAAATGATGGTTTTAAGTCGCAATGACCCTCCACCTCAACAGCCAGTCCGATCTCGAAGACGCGATCCACGCGCTTCTGAAAACGGATCCACGGCTTCAGCCGGTATTCGCGGTGGCCGGCATGCCGGCACTGCGGCGGCGTGAGCCTGGGTTCATGGGCTTGGCGCATATTGTTTGCGGCCAGCAGCTGTCCACCGCGAGCGCGGCTGCGATCTGGGCTCGCCTGAGCGCCGCCTTCGATCCGTTCCACCCTGATGCCATCCGCCGCGCCCGTGCCGATCGCTTAGGGCGGCTCGGCCTGTCGGCCGCGAAGATCAAGACCTTGAAGAATCTCGCGCGCGAAATCGCCGCCCAACGGCTCAATCTCGATGTGCTCGCCAATGAGGACGCCGATGCCGCCCACCACACGCTGGTTTCGCTGCACGGCATCGGCCCATGGACCGCGGACCTATACTTGTTGTTTTGCCTCGGCCATGGCGATGCCTGGCCCGCCGGCGATCTCGCCGTGCA
>DATHPL010000295.1:0-10828 GCA_035483915.1 Bradyrhizobium sp. | reverse complement strand
CGGTTCGTTCACTTTCACCGCTGACGCCATCAAGACCTTCGCGGCGAAGTTTGATCCGCAGCGCTTTCATCTCGACGAGGAAGAGGGGCGCAAATCGCTGTTCGGCGGCCTGGCGGCCTCGGGATGGCATGTCGGATCGGTTTGCATGAAACTTTTGGTGGCCCACAGCCAGCGCGAGGCCAGCGAAATGGCGGCCCGCGGCGAAAAAGTCGCGGTCTGGGGGCCTTCGCCCGGTTTTCGCGAACTGCGCTGGATCAAGCCGGTGCTGGCTGGCGACACGATCCATTTTGCAAGCGAGGTTGAAACGCTGCGCACCTCCTCAAGCCGGCCCGAATGGGGAATCCTGGAAGCCCGCCATAGCGGAACCAACCAACGGGGCGAGCCCGTGTTCTCGATGCTGGCGACGGCGTTTGTACCGCGGCGAAACAGCAACACCTGAACAGGCAAGCTGAAACCAAATCCTCGCTAACGCATTTTGAACATGTGCCTGTCAAATAGTGGCTGGGCGCACGAGGGGATTATACTATGGCCGACCGCCGCGGATTGAAATTGCTGGGCTTTATCTTTGCCACCGTGACAATCACTGTGATGTTCGCCACCGGGATGGTGGTGAAGGGCTATGCCGAGGGCGCCTATTCGCTCGAAAATGAACAGGTCGCGGCCCAATAAGTTAGAGTCTGCTAACCATACGCCGCAAAAGGCCTGCCGGAAAAACCAACCCGCAAAAAGCGCGGCCTCACCGGCTCCAGATCAGCGCCAGAACCACAATCGCAGCCACGAGCAATCCGACAAAGCGGATCATGATGGTGCCGACATGTTGGGGCTGTGTTTGCAACGGAATCGGATCGCTGTTGTCGGGCCGAACGGTCTTCATGCAGGAAATCCCCAAAGTTACCTGCACTTGGTCGCGTACCGGGCCGGGAAGGTTCAAATCACGTCGCTAGTGAACGACGCCGCAATCGGCTTGCTTCGGGCCGGGAAATCGATTGTCCCGGCCCGAAACAGCGAATCACTTCGGAAAAGTCAGCTGTGACGCAAGCCGTCCGCCGCACGCTTCCATTGCGCCACGTTGTCGGCGATCATGCGGGTCGATTTCATCGCCGCCTGGCTGAGCTGGGCATAGCCGGAAATCTCGCGCTGAACGCGCTGACCTTCGGCATGCAGGATATCGCGCAGGCTCTCAAGCTCTGAAATCAGATTCTCGATTTCCGCAAGTGAAGTCCCGGCCACGCGCTGGATCAGCGAGTTGACGTTGTTCACCGTGGCCTCGGCGTTCGGATCGACCGCCACGTCGGTGCCGGCCACCATGCCCATGTTCGGGGCCGGACGACGCAGATAGGCGATATCGTTGCGGACGAAATCGCGAATGCCGGCCTCGACTTCGGAGGCCGCGGCGAGGTCAGTGTCCTCGTCGGTCGATTCAATCTTTTCGGGACGAATGGCGGTCATCGGCTGTTTTCCCTGTTTCGCGTGGTAGCGAGCGCGGGTGTCCCCCCGCACGACGATGTTTGACGCCACCATCTGGGCTTCCGATTTTGGCTGCATCGCGGCCAATATGCGGCAATGCCCGTGCTTTCGCGTGGCGCCGCGCCCTACCAGCTTTGCTTGAAACCGGCGGAAATACTCTTGTTGGCGATCCCAAGCGGGGTTTCCGCGATCGAGCCGGAGATATTGAAGCCGCCGACGATTTTCTGTTCGGCGCCGATCCTGCGCAGCCACTTCTCGTCGGTGGTCGACAGCGTCTGGCCCGCGGAAAAGCTCGTGCCGGTCTCGGTGATGCCGAACTGTGCGGATTGCTCGGTCGCATAGGCGATGTGGCCGGCCGAGGCGGGAACCGGCGCAAAACCCTGGGTCATGTTGTAGCCGTTCTGAAGGGTCAGCGAATACTGATCGCTCAGTTTCAGCGACTTGCTCATGGAGGCGCCGAGCTTGCCCTGGTCCTGCGCGGGGTCGATCCGCGCCTCGACCGCCGTCTTGTCCCAGATCGAGCCGACGCCGGGCGCTGTGACCGCGGCCCATGCCGTGCCGGAGGATTGAGGCTCGTTGCCGCCATTGGTGGCCTTTTCGGCCAGCAATTCGGCAAGGGTCTGGGGCTGCCGGACCACGGTCATATCGGCGCCGACCCGCGCGTCCAGGAACGGCGAAATCGGCTGCTTGACCGAGACCGCGGACCCGTAAGCTTTTTCCTGGGAAGACCAGATCATCTCGCTCGCCGGTGCGGCGCGTGGCCCGCCGTGCGGTTGCTTCGGATTCGCCGTCATCAAGGTGGAAGCATCGACGTCGAGCAGGCTCCAGTCGATGTCGAGACTGGCGATTTCAGTATCTTCGGCGGCGGCGGTGTTTTCCGCTCCCGGCGGATCGGTTGCTTCCTGCTGGGGATCGGCGGATTCAGGCGAAGGTTCGGGCCAAGGCGAAATTTTAGGCGACGCCTGTAAAGGCACATCCTGCAAGGATGCCGGCTGCGCCTGCGCCGGCCTGCCCTCCAGGCCACCGATAGCCGCCAGCAAAACAAACCCGGCCGAGCCGAGTAAAGCCTTCGAAATCATATGCCGCGACCGCCAGCCAACCGCTTGGGCGATGAAATGTTCATCGCCGCGGAAATGTGGCGTGTCGCCTGTCTTCGCGCAAGGGAAGGTGGAGGGAAGGCGGACGCGAGAGCCCTTGGGATTGTCGGATGTGGTTTATGCGATTCGCGGCAGATGGATCGGATGGCCCAGTGCCTGCTCCACCAAATCGAACGTATCGACCAGGATGCGGATGCTGACCAGCTTGCCGGCCTTGAATTGCGCGAACTGTGCCAGCCGCAGGCTGATCGGCTTGTTGGCGTCGAGCATGGTGAGCGAATAGCGCATCATCGCGGCAGCCGTTTCCGCGCCAAGCATCATCGACTCGCGGTCGAACCGGTGCACCCTGACATTATCCGCGATCTGGCGGATCACCTCGAGCACGGCGGCCTTACCGCGGCGCGCGCCGAAGAAGGGAAACATGTCGATCGGACCGTAGACCGCCCAGTCGACATCGTCGTCGATCAGCGCTTCGAGATCTTCAGGCTGGCGCTCGTTGATCGCGCGATGCAAGGCACGAGAGAAACGCCAGAGACTATGCTCTGTCATGACATCTGTTTCCTGACTGGATTTATGAGTCAGCGACCGGCCCTGATGGACGTCATTGGCGACGCCGTGCCTGGAGGGCTGTACCGATATTTGAAGGTTGAAGTAGTCCAAGTTGGCCGAAATGCAAATGCAATTTTGCATTGCACAAATGCGGGCCTACTTCGGAGACCTGCTCTGATGATGCATCGGTGATTCGGATTCCACGGCGATTTCGTCATCGCGGGCCGCCAGGATGCCGAACAGCGCAGCGCCGCCGAGCCCGCCGATCATCGCGCCGGCCGGCATGAAGGTGAAGAATACCAGCATGCCGCTATAGCCCTCGAAATCGGTGGTCTTGAAGATTTCGACCCATGCGAGCCCGGCTCCGATGCCGAGCGCTGCACCTCCGACCGCTCCCAACAACAGGCCGAGCAAGGCAAACAACGCGATGTTCATAACTCTCGATCCGAAACAGAGGCTGCCCGGTATTGGGTCGCCGCTGGACGACGCGAGGTTCAACGCCCGCGGCGCCAAATCCGGATCATTCACATGTTCTCGCCGGCCCTGTCGGCGATCAACTCGGCGACGTCCCGCTCCATCACCTGCTGGATCAGATCGAAGGTGTCGATGATTTCGCGAATCCTGGCGATCTTGCCGTCGCGAAACGTGAAGAAGATGGCTATGTCGAACTGCACGATCCGTTCGTTGCGCCGCTTGCCGAAGAACGCGCGAAGATGGACCGCGACCTTGTCGCCTTCGGCGGCGATGAAGGGCATCTCATAGCGCATGCTGGAATAGCGCGAATGAACCGTCTTCCACATCTGCCGGACCTCATCCTTGCCGTGGTGGTGGCCGAGATGCGGCAGGATGTCGACCGGCGCGTTGGAGAAAAAATCCACGTCGTCGCTGCAGAACGTCAAAGCGCGCTCGATATCGGCGGCCGAGAAGGCGTCGAGCAGCTCGAGGACGCGCCGGCGGTGAAGTTCGTTCATCATCTTTTATCTCGGCCGGTGTTGGGCTCGACCGCTAGTGGTCCGATTCTAACATTCGCATCCGTTCTCAGTGTCCACTTTTGCGAATGTTAGAATCAAAGGACCACTAGCAAATATGGGTTTCTAGTGGAGTTTAGGATTTGACATTCGCTATACGAACTCGCGGCTAGGTGGCGAGCGAATGTCAAATCCACTCCACTAGTCTCGTCACCTCGACGTTGTAGCGCCATTTGCATGCGAGTCGCTCAGCAATTAATCGGCTAAATATTTCCCCAGACACACGCGCGGCGGGTGGGGATGCAGCCGCGAAGGCTTCACAGCACCGGTCCGCTTGTCTATCGTCGCTCCCAACCGATCGAAGGTTCGGATGAATAATCATGTTTAGGGGGAAATACGCGTGAAACGCATCGTTCTTGTCGCAGGCCTTGTTGCAAGCCTTCTTGTAAGCCTTGGCCTGTTGTCGTTCTCGGCCACCGCGCATACGCCGCACCAGCTCTACAGCGAAGGCGACCTGAAGCTCGAAAGCGGGGAGGCGATCAAGGATTTCTCGATCTCCTATGTCACCCATGGCACGCTGAACGAAAAGAAATCCAACGCCATCCTGATGGTGACGGCGATCGGCGGCAATCACCACCGCATCGACTTCATGATCGGCCCCGGCAAGGCGCTCGACGCCGACAAGTATTTCATCATCTGCACGGATGCGATCGGCAACGGACTCACGACCTCGCCGAGCAATTCGAAATCGCAGCCGCGCATGAGCTTTCCGAAATTTACCATCCGCGACATGGTGGAATCGCAATACCGCCTGTTGAAGGAGAAATTTGGCATCGACCATGTCGTCGCCGTGGTCGGCCCCTCGATGGGCGGCATGCAGGCGCTGCAATGGGGCGTCAGTCATCCCGATTTCATGGATGCGCTGGTGGCGATGGTGCCGCTGGCGAAGACGCCGGCCTGGAGCGTCGCCGTGGTGGAAGCCACGCGCAAGGCGATCATGGAAGACGCGGCCTGGAAGGATGGCAATTATGACGCCCCGCCCGAAAAGGGCATCCGCCTGATGCGCGATATCCTCAACCTGCTGTCGGCGCGCACGCCGGACATGTATTCGGCCCAGTTCACCAACGGCATGGATGCACTGCCCTGGATGGAGGCGCAGGAGACCGCGATGCTGAAGGCGATGGACGCCAACGACTGGATCTACCAGACCTGGGCTTATGAACGTCATGACGTCGGCACCACGCCGGGCTTCAATGGCGACACCGCCAGGGCATTGGCCTCGATCAAGGCGAAGACGTTGATCATGACCGGCACCAAGGACCTGCTCAATCCGGAATTCGAGCCGGTCGCCGCCGCCAAGAACATCGCGGGCGTCAGGATGATGACGATCAGTCCCGGCAGCGTCACCGGCCACGCGTCCGCCGGCGGCGCCATTCCGGCCGACGTCGAATTTCTCAACCGCGAGACGACGGCGTTTCTGGACGGCGTGACGCAAAGCGCCGCGCGATAGCGTTAGTGGATGGAACATTGTCACCCGCTGTGGGGTTATCCGATCTGAACAGGGTATCCCCAGCCGGGATGTCACAGGAAAGCACCGTCATGAAAATCGTTACCGCACTGCTCGTCGTTGCCGCGTTTGCCGTCACGGCCGAGAGCGCCGAGGCCAAGGGTTGCCTGAAGGGCGCCGTGGTCGGCGGCGTTGCCGGTCACTATGCCGGCCATCACGGCGTGCTTGGTGCGGCCGCCGGCTGCCTCTATGGCCGTCACCGCGCCAAGGAGCAGGAGCGTCAGCAGCAACAGACGCAGAGCCAGGATCTGCCGGTCGATCACGGCACGAGCGGAATGTGAGGATACTGCGCTGTCGTCGCGGAGCGCGTTGAAGTTCGCACCGTCTCCGCAGCGGCAGTGCGCTCCCTCTCCCCTTCCGGGAGAGCGTTGGGGAGAGGGGGCAATTCCCCTCGTAGGTCACCCCTCCCGGAGACTTCGCTGCGCTCCGTCTCCGACCTCTCCCACAAGGGGAGAGGTGAAGAGCGCGCTGCACGCACCGAGTAAGATTTCGAAGAGCGAGGCCGAGGCATACTTCGACCCTCCCGCGGCGTCATCACACCCGGGTTTTGAATCATCTTCGGCCTCGAACAATCCGAGGGCGCAGGGAATGCCGGGCGCTCGCGCACCCGCAGCCTTGCGTGTAAAAATAGAAAACACGCAAGTTAGTCACCACAGGTTCGCCGAGACATCCCGGCATTCCCTGCGCGAATGGTTTTACGGCTGCTTCGTGCTCTCCCCGGTGATCGGGCTTTCTTGCCACCGTCCCCGGCGTGATGCGAAGCATCATCGCCAGCTTGATTTCAGCGTCGAGAAATCAGGACCACACGACTTCGCCGTCCGCTTCCCAGTGCATTCGTCTCGTGCGCTGCAAGCGTCCATCGCTTCCCGCGCCCAACGTCCGTGACGATCGCGAAACGCCCCTCGTGAGAAGCGCGGGATGCGCGGAAGATGCGGCTGATTTGGGATCGGGCGCAATCTCATAGGCCTGCGGCGCATTGGCACGACGGGCAAATCACCTGCAAATGACATGGTTGCCTCAAGACGCCTGTCAAGCACCAAACGTCAGATCACGATATAGCCGGTGTATCGCTCGAGATGCAGCGTGCAGGGCACGCCGCTGGCGATCCCGTCGATCGGACGCGCGATAAGCTCGACGACGGTGTAGTTGAATCGGTGCGGCGAAAATTCGGCGCCATAGACCCAGGCTTCGTGCGTCTTCTCGAGCAGCTCGAGCTTCACGCTGGTGAATCCGAACCGCTCGCCGACGCTCGAGTTCGGCTCCCACTGCAGCGGCGGCGTCACGATGTCCGGAATCTTGATATCAAGCGCATGATCGAGCTGCACGTTGATGGTGCCGATTTGGCAATTCTCGATGTCGGGAAGAAAGCCGCGCAGCAAGGGCTTTTGCAGATGGAGCAGGTTGGCGGCAGCGCCAAGTCCGGAAACAATATGTCCGCTCATTGCTATCGGCAAAATGAAAATTCCCCGCTGATTCCCGGTCAGAATCGTAGGAGGGGTGCGCCGCGTTGTCAGCTTACCGTTTGGTTACGAAAGATTGCGCCGTACACACTGGCGCAGGCCGGCATCGCCGCAGCCTCCGCTGCGTGCCGTTTGGCCTGAGATGCTTCGGCGTGCCCGTGATTAGAAATAAGGCGGCGGCAATTCCAGCGACCAGAAGATGGCGGCCGCGACCATCAGCGCGAAGCCGATGCCGGAGAAGATCAGGACGCCTTCGAGCGATCGATCCGGTTTCGCTGCGCTTGGCTGGTGTGCCGATATTCCGGGCGCTCTGGCCGGGGGCGGAATATTTTCTCTCAAAACGAGTGTTGGCATGAATTGAACCTCGTGCCTGAAATACCTGATGTCAAAAGCCCCACCCGGATTTTCGGTATAGCCCGGCGCGGTCCGGTAAAGCGTCATCCAATTGGATGAGGACTTGCGACCCAGTTCCTGCCGGTCAGAAGTGATCTGGTTCATAAAGATCCGGAACTATTTGAGACAAAATGGGAAGCGGATCGGGTTGCCGGCGGAAAAAGCGAAGCGCAAATCCGTGCGGGATACATCGGCCGCAAAGCGATTACAGTCGCGCTTTAAGCTGAGCAGATACTGGTTGAAGACGTCGCTGATTGAGGATTTAGGCTGCTCGTGCAGCCGTCAATTGCGGATGTAGGATATGCAGGAGAGCGAGCAGCTATCTCAAGTTATTGCCGAAATCTACGACACGGTGCTCGACCGGTCGCTCTGGCCCGCCGCCTTGAAAAAGACGACGACCTTCGTGCAGGGACAGGCGTCGGCGATCTACTGGAACGATGCGGCCAACAACAGCGGCGACGCGTTCTTCGACGACGGTGGTATAGCGCCGGAATATCGGCAGCTCTATTTCGAGAAATACGTTTCGCTCAATCCGACCCTGACGCCGCGCTGCTTTACCGCCGTCGAGGAGCCGGCAGCGACGGCCGATCTCATTCCTTACGGCGAATTCCTCAAGACTCGTTTCTACCGGGAATGGGCAAAGCCGCAGGGGTTGGTCGATTTCGTCAGCATCTTTCTGGAGAAGGCGGCGGCGAAATCCGCGATGTTCGGGGTGTTCCGGCATGAGCGGCACGGTGTTGTCGATGAGGCAACACGCCGGCGCATGCGCCTGATCGCGCCGCACATCCGGCGCGCGGCGATGATTTCCAAGGTCGTCAGTCTCAAGCAGAACGAGGCGGCGTCGCTGACGGAGGCGATGGACGGTCTGCGCGCCGGCGTCATTCTGGTCGATGGCGACGGCAAGATCTTGCATGCCAACGTCGCCGCCCACGCCATTCTGGACGAAGGCTGCATCCTGCGCGCCTCCGCCGGCCGGCTGGTGTCCGGCGATGCCAGGACCAACGCCGAGTTGCGCGTGATTTTTGCTGTCGCCGCGCACGGCGATTCGGCGGCAGGCGCCAGGGGCGTTCCGCTGCCGAGCGCCGCCAATCCCGCCGAGACCTACGTGGCCCACGTGCTGCCGCTCGCCTCCAGCCGGCGCCGGCGCGCCGCCCTGGACAATGTCGCAGTCGCGGCCGTCTTTATCCACAAGGCCGCTATCGCCACCTCGTCGCCGCCCGAAATCGTCGCGCAAACCTTCAAGCTGACCATGGCCGAACTGCGCGTGCTGTTTGCCATCGTCGAGGTCGGCGGCGTGCCAGAAGTTGCGGACGTGCTCGGCATCGCGCCGACCACGGTGCGCACCCATCTCAGCCGCGTCTATGAAAAGACCCGCGTTTCGCGGCAGGCCGATCTCGTCAAGCTCGTCGCCGGATTTGTCAGCCCATTGTCGGTTTGAGGGGGAGGGCGTACCTGACTCGAACCCCGTCATGCCGGGTCTTCACGATCAGAAACTTGGTCCCCGCTTCCGTTCGTGGCAATAGAACTGCCGCCACCAGGCGAACGAAACCGGAGCAGGCTATGGATTCCTTGCCGATCGCGAGCGCCGAGACGACGCGCTTCTTCCACCAGTGGCTGGAAATCTTTTCCATGTATGTCCGCGATGTCGACTACGCGTCCGCAAGGCCGCTGTTCCATCCGGATGTGCTGGCTTTCGGCACGCACAACGACGTCATTCCCGGCGTCGAGCAGTGGATCAAGACGCAGTGGGACAACGTCTGGCCGAAGACGAGCGATTTCCGTTTCACGCTGGAGCACGCGCAAGTGCTGGCGTCGCCCGACGGCCAGATGGCGATCGTGATCGCGCCGTGGACCAGCACGGGCTATCACGAAGATGGAAAACCGTTTCCGCGGCCGGGCCGCGCCACCATGGTGTTTTCAAAGTTTGCGGATGGATGGCTGTGCACGCATTCCCACATGTCGCTCAATCGCGGTGTGCCGCAGGCAAGCCACGCCAATCGGCCGGTGAGGGCGGGGTGAGGTGAGCGAGATCGAAGGCCTTGTAATTGCGAGGAGCGTCAGCGACGAAGCAATCCATCTCTAACTCATTCTGGATTGCTTCGCGGAGCCTGTCATCGGGCGCGCATCCGCGCGACCCGTTGGCTCGCACTGACGGTGTGAGACTTCTCCGTCATTCCGGGGCGCGTGAAGCGCGAACCCGGAATCCATGGCACGACTAGCCTGCGTCGTACGTATTACGTCGCGGCGTGCACAGACACGGCAAGACACTCTTCCAGAATGGCTCTCAGGCAGTCGACGACGGTTCTTTTTGTTTCGATCGGCGGACCGCAAAGCGACACATGGAAAGGCGGCAAGTCCGGCAGGCCGCGTTGGCTGTCCAGCACGGCAAGGCCAGGGGGTACCGCGGCCGGCGTTCGAACGGCGACGCCCAGGCCGAGGTTCACCGCGCTCCAGAGATCGGGAAGCGTGTTGCTGGCATGGCCGATCGACCAATCGATATCGGCGCCTTCGAGCGAGGCGATGGCAGCCGCGCGAAAGAAACACGGCGGATCGAACGCGGCCAGCTGAAGCGGTTCGTTCTTCTTCAGGTTGAAGTCGTTGCGGCCGATCCAGACCATCGGAAGATTGGCAGACCACAAGGCGTTGGCAGGCGTGCCTGCGGAAAAGACGACGGCGAGGTCGAGCTGGTGATCCGCAAGCCGGCTCAACAGCACGGCGCTTCTTCCCTCAATCACCTTGAGGGTCGCGGAAGGGTGACTGCGCCGAAATCCGGCCATGACGGCCGGCAGCCACGTTTCTGCGACATCGTGAGGAACGCCCAGCGTAACCGTCCCGTCGATCGCGTTATCCGACATCGCCGACAGGGTTTCGTCGTTCAGGTCGAGCAATCGCCTGGCATATTCGACCAGACGCGCGCCCGCACCCGTCAGCGTCATCTGCTTTCCCGTGCGCACGAAAAGGGGCTCGCCGATCTGCTCTTCGAGCCGCTTCAATTGCAGGCTGACCGCTGATTCCGAGCGCCCGACTCTTCGGGCGGCAGCCGCGAAGCTGCCGCTTTCGACGGCCGCGAGCAGGGTTCGCAGCAGTGCCAGATCCAGCGTCTGCATGTCACCTCCGTTTGGCTCAAGTGACGGCTTCAGGACTACTCACTTTACGCGGGACGGTTGGCGGGCGAAAGCAACCGCACAACAGAACCCGGTCAAAACTAAACGAGCAGGAGACAAGCAGATGAACCAAATGTTGATCGTCATGATGACCTTATCGGTCATTTCGTCAGCAGCTAGCGCCGAGGACTTTCCGCCCTTGCAGCGTGTTCCGGTGTTGGAG
>DATHPL010000294.1:0-2513 GCA_035483915.1 Bradyrhizobium sp. | reverse complement strand
CAAGGCTGAAGCCGTAGAACAGCGCCTCCTGCATCACCCGCCGCTCGCCCATCATCGGCCGAATCTCCCGCGCCCCAGCAGAAGGAATCAGCGCACCGCATCGAGATCAAGCGGAGTTTTTCAACGCAATCGGTCGACTCCAGCCGTCCATTGCACCTTCGGCCCAATCGTCCCTGATTGCGATGTTGGCCTTAGTGAGGGGATCCATGGGTCTGCCGGCGGGACGCTCGACCCGCATCCGGCAAAACACCAAAGCCCACCTCGGTTCGGGCGGACTTCCTGGTGGAGCTGAGTCTTCGGCGGAATGCGCAAAAACGGTCATTCCGCGACGGTGTGCCCGCGCGGGTCAAGATCGACCCAACCCAAGGGTCAGAAGCAATGTCCTAGGCACTCAGGTTCGACCTTCACCCTAAGTCTACGTGGTATGCCTGTCCGGAAGGCTGAGGGCGGCGGGCGATGCGTCGAAAGCGACCTGGTCGTAGTGCCACAGGCGCTCGAAGAACCGCTGGGCTCGAGCCTCGCCATCGCCGTCCGGCGAAGCAAATCGCAGCATTTCGGCGGGGTCGGGTCTTCCGCGTGAAACCCTAGGGTCGCGCTTAATGCGCCAGCTTACCCGTCGAACCGCAACGCGCTACGGTTCGCTCGACAACGCGCGCGGATATCCGAGATTCAGGGGTCCAAGATGGACATGGCCTGGACGCACGGGTAGGCTCGTCGGAAAGGGCGGCGCCTGCGGGCAGCGGCGCTGCGGCGAGTGGGAGGAAAGCGGGTTGGGCCGATGGCAGTTGTGCGCGGCGGTCATCGTCGCCGCGATGGGCGTTGTTGGCGGGATTGCGGCGCGGGCGGACAGCGCGCGCCATTTCAGTTTCGCCTACGACCAGCCGCATTCGACCGGCTACGGCATCGCGGCGGATCTCTTCAACAGCAAGCTCATGGAGATGAGCCACGGGTCGATGGCGATCGACCAGTTTCCCGGCGCGCAACTGGGGCAGGAGCCCCAGATGCTGCAAAAGATCCGCACCGGCGACATCGATTTCATGATCAGCTCGACCGCCAACGCGGCGACCGTCGCGCCAGAATCGGGCGTGCTGTCGATCCACTATCTCTTCCGTTCGGAAGACCAGTTGATCAAGGCGATCGGCGACCCCCGGCTGATCGCGGCGGTGCGGGAGATGTTCGACGCGACCGTCAAAGACGGCCACGTGCTGGCGCTCGCCACGCTCGGACTTCGCGATCTCTACGGCAAGCGCCCTGTGGCCGCGGTCGACGACCTCAAGGGCCACAAGGTGCGTGTCCAAGCGACTCCGACCGAGGACACACTGTTCCCCGCCTACGGGGCGCAGACCGTGCATATGCCGTTCGGCAGCGTCTACACGTCGCTGCAGACCGGGGTCGTCGACTTCGCCGAGAATGGCGTCAACGTCTACGACAGCAACAAACACTATGAAGTCGCGCCCGTGCTGTCGATGACCGAGCACGAGGCCAACAACAGCGTCATCTGGGTCAGCGACAAGCTGTGGGCTTCGCTATCCGACGAGCAGAAGGACTGGGTGCAGGCAGCGGCGGCCGAGGTCGGTTTGAAGCAGCCGGCGGAGGCCATCGCGCTCGAGCACAAGTCGCTCGCCAGGCTGCAAAAACTCGGCGTCAAAGTCGTCACCGGCGTCGACAAGGCGAGCTTCATCAAGATCGCCGAACCGTTGCAGGATAAGCTCGCAAAGGGCCTCGGCCCGCACGCCGAAAAGATCCTGCAGGTCTGCCGCTCGATCGAATAGGCGATGGACGAGCGCGCCGATCTGGTCCTCGCTGCCGATCGCCATCTGAAGTGGCGGGCGTTGGACCCCTTGGAGCGCGTGCTGATGCAGCTATGCGGCGTGTGCCTGGTCGGCTTCACGTCGACGACACTGCTTGACGTCGTGGCGAGAGTGGCCGGCCATCCCCTGCTATGGCCGCAGGAGATGACGTCAGCGTTCTTCATCTACGGTGTTTTCATTGGGGCGTCGGCAGCGACGCGGCGCAACGATCACCTGCAGCTCCTGGCCTTGACCGAGTCGATGAGCGGAGCGACGCGGCGGGCGTTCGAGGTCATGAACCGCGCCGTCGTCATGGGCGTTGGAGTCTTCTTCGTCATTTACGGCTGGCAGAATTTCTTGACCGGCCTCGGCAGTTTCCGGATGCCGTCGATGCTGCCAATCGCCTATCTCTACGCGCCGATTCCGCTGTGCGGAGCGCTGGTGGCGCTGTTCAGCCTCGAGCAGATCATCAACGGCCTGCGCCACGGCTTTGAACCCCGCCGACCGCGGTCGCCGCTTAAGCCCGATGCCGAATAGCGCCATCCTCCTCATCATGACCGCGCTGTTCCTGGCGCTGGGCTATCTCGGCGTGCCGGTGGCGTTTTCGCTGATGGCGGGGGTTATCGTCGGCACGATGCTGACGCCGATCTCGTTGCAATCGATCGTCGGGCAGGCGTTCAACGGCGTCGATTCAGAAGCCTTGATGGCGATCCCATTCTTCCT
>DATHPL010000293.1:0-19350 GCA_035483915.1 Bradyrhizobium sp. | reverse complement strand
GCGTTGCAATTGGGGCGCTGGCCGCTATAGTCCGCGCCAAATTTGCCCCCGGATCGGCCAGGCGCCAGGCGCGCGCTTTGCGGTCACTAGTGGTCCAATTCTAACATTCGCATCCCTTCTCGGTCTGCACTTTTGCGAATGTTAGAATTAAAGGACCACTAGCAATCATAAGCTGCTAGTGGAGTTAGGATTTGACATTCGCTTGACGAACCCACGGCTAGGTGGGAAGCGAATGTCAAATCCACTCCGCTAGCCGTTCCACGAGGATTGAACGAATGTTTTTTATAACCCCTGCGTATGCCCAGGCCGCGGGTGGTGGCGACGCCAACAGCATGTTGATGTCGCTGCTGCCGTTCGCGCTGATCTTCGTGATTATGTATTTCCTGATTCTGCGGCCGCAGCAGAAGAAGGTGAAGGATCACGCCGAACTCGTGAAGAACATCCGCCGCGGCGACACGGTGGTGACGACAGGCGGGTTGGTCGGCAAGGTAACCAAGGTGGTGGACGACGATCAGATCGAGTTCGAGATTTCGGACGGCGTTCGCGTTCGCCAGATGCGGCAGATGATTTCCGGCGTCCGTGCCAAGGGAGAGCCGGCCAAGGAGAAGGGCGATCTCAGCAAGGACGAAAGCGCCGCGGGCTGATATCGAGCACCGCTTTCTCTGGATCTGACGAGTCAATTCAATGCTTTATTTTACGCGGTGGAAGGCGCTGGCGATCATCCTGACGGCGCTGGTGGTGTGTCTGTTCGCCGTGCCGAACTTCTTCCCGGAAGCGCGAGTCAAGACCTGGCCGCTTTGGGCGCAACGTCATCTGGTGCTCGGCCTCGATCTGCAAGGCGGCTCTTATCTGCTGCTCGAAGTCGATTCGAACTACGTCAAGAAAGAGAAGCTCGATCAGATCCGGGACGATGTCCGTCGCGTGCTGCGCGAGGCGAGGATCGGTTTCACAGGTGGTATCACCGTGCGCAACGACGCTGTTGAAGCGCGCATCAGCAAAGATACCGATTTTCCCGTAGCCTTAAGCAAGTTGCGTGATCTGTCGCAGCCGCTCGGCGGCCTGCTGGGCTCCAATGGCCAGCGCAGCCTGGAAGTGACCGACGCCGGCAATGGCACGATCCGGCTGACAGTGCCGCAGGCGGCGATTACCGACCGCATCCGCCAGACGATCGAGCAGTCGATCCAGATCGTGGAAAAGCGCGTCAACGAACTCGGCACCGTGGAGCCGGTGATCCAGCGTCAGGGGACCGATCGCATTCTGGTGCAGGTGCCGGGTTTGCAGGACCCCACGCGATTGAAGGAACTGCTTGGCAAGACCGCCAAGATGGAATTCCGCATGGTCGATGAGGCCGTGCCGGCGGACGCAGCCCTGCAAGGAAAGATACCGCCGGACGATGAACTCTTGTCGGAGGTGACGGGGCAGAAGCTCGTCATCAAGAAGCAGGTACTGGTTTCCGGTGGTGATCTGAGCGACGCGCAGACCTCGTTCGATCAACGTACAAGCGAACCCGTCGTGAGCTTTAAATTCAATTCGGCCGGTGCGCGCAAGTTTGCGACAGCCACGACAGAAAATGTCGGGCAACGCTTTGCCATCGTGCTGGATAACCAGGTGATCTCGGCCCCCGTTATCCGCGAGCCCATCATCGGTGGACAAGGCCAGATCTCCGGCAGCTTCACGGTTCAGTCTGCGAACGATCTTGCGATCCTGTTGCGTGCCGGCGCGCTGCCGGCACCGCTGACGGTCATCGAGGAACGCACGGTCGGTCCGGGGCTCGGCCAGGACTCGATCGAAAAGGGCGAACTGGCTGCTTATGTCGGCTCGATCCTGGTCGTCGTCTTCATGCTCGTGACCTATCGGCTGTTCGGCGTGTTCGCCAACATCGCCGTCGCCATCAACGTGGCGATGATTTTTGGCGTGCTGTCGCTCCTCAATGCGACGCTGACGCTGCCCGGCATCGCTGGCATCGTGCTGACGGTCGGTATCGCGGTCGATTCCAACGTTCTGATCTATGAGCGCATTCGCGAAGAGGTCCGGAACGGCCGTAACGCAATTTCGGCCATCGACGCCGGCTTCAAACGCGCGCTTGCAACCATTCTCGACTCCAACATCACGACATTCATCGCCGCCGCCGTGCTGTTCTATATCGGCACCGGTCCGGTTCGCGGGTTCGCGGTTACGCTCGGCATCGGCATTCTCACCACGGTTTTCACGGCCTTCACGCTCACCCGGCTGATCGTTGCCTGGTGGGTGCGGTGGAAGCGGCCGCAAAGCGTGCCGATCTGAAGGAAATGCGGCTGTGACTCATCTCGTTCTGATTGGACTGGGCGCTCTTATCGTCGTGCTGACGGTGGTCAGCATTTTCGGGCTGCTGCCGCCGTTGCGTATCGTCCCCGACAATACGCATTTCGATTTCACGCGCTTTCGCCGCATCAGCTTCCCGATTTCAGCACTGCTCTCGATCGTCGCGATCACGCTGTTCTTCACCCACGGGCTTAATTTCGGCATCGACTTCAAGGGCGGAACGCTCATGGAAGTGCGGGCCAAATCTGGGACCGCCGACATCGCTGCGATGCGGGCTTCACTCGGCGGATTAGGCCTTGGCGATGTCCAGTTGCAGCAATTTGGCGGTCCGGACGAAGTCTTGATCCGGGTTGCCGAGCAGCCCGGCGGTGACCAGGCGCAACAGGAGGCGGTTCAGAAGGTGCGCGGATCGCTGGGCGATTCCGTCGAATATCGCCGCGTCGAAGTCGTTGGACCGCGTGTCTCCGGCGAATTGCTGGCCTACGGCATGCTCGGCCTGATGCTCGCGATCGTCGCCATCCTGATTTACCTTTGGTTCCGGTTCGAGTGGCAGTTCGCGCTCGGCGCCATGATCGCCAACGTGCACGATATCGTGCTGACGATCGGCTTCATGTCGATCTCCCAGGTCGATTTCGACCTTACGAGTATCGCCGCGCTTCTGACCATTCTCGGTTACTCGCTGAACGATACCGTCGTCATTTACGACCGCATTCGTGAAATGCTGCGGCGTTACAAGAAAATGCCGATGCCGGAACTGCTCAACGAATCCATCAATTCGACGCTGTCACGTTCGATCATTACCCACGTCACGGTGACGCTGGCGCTGCTCGCGCTGCTGTTGTTCGGCGGCAATGCGATCCACAGCTTCACGGCCGTCATGATGTTCGGCGTCGTGCTGGTCGGCACCTATACGTCGATCTTCATTGCCGCACCGATCCTGATCTATCTTGGCGTCGGCACGAACCGCGCCGATACGCCGGACAAGCCTGCGAAGAAGTAACGCCGGCATGATCCCGCAAAGTGGGAACCGGTTTTCGGACAAGATCATGCCTAAACAAGCAACAGACCATTCGGATGCTCCCCATCTTCCGAGGTCGGCGCCGATTGACGCCTACGGGAATGGCGGTTTTGCCTTTGCCGATATGTCGCATCGAGGATCGCTTTTGTGCTTGCCGGACGCGATCTGGGCTTGGCCGGTGAACAAGCCAACCGAAATCGACGAGTACACGCTGTCACGCGTATTCGCTGCCGCCAACGGCATTGATTCACTGATCATCGGTACCGGCACCGACGTCTGGATTGTGCCGAACCGGTTGCGCGAAGCGCTCCGCGCCGTCCATGTCGGACTCGACTCCATGCAGACGGGGCCGGCCATCCGCACCTACAACATCATGATCGGCGAACGGCGGCGTGTGGCGGCGGCGCTGATTGCTGTGCCATGAACACTCCTGCGGAAGACAAGAGTGCGGCCGTCCATTGCGCCGAGTTTGTTCGCACACACGACTTTGCCCGTTATGCGTCGGCCCTCTTCGTACCGGCGCAGGCACGCCGCGCGTTGCTGGCGCTCTATGCCTTCAACGCCGAGATTTGCCGCGTTCATACCCAGGTCAGTCAGCCGCTTCCGGGCGAGATCCGCCTGCAATGGTGGCGCGATATGCTCGCGGGCGACGGTCATGGCGGCGTTGAGGGAAATCCAGTTGCCGCCGAATTGCTGCAGGCGGTCCGCAGCTATCGATTGCCGGTGGAGCGGCTCTCGCGCCTGATCGAGGAGCATCAATTCGATCTCTACAACGATCCCATGCCGACCCTGGCTGCACTTGAAGGTTATATCAATGATACCTCGTCGGCCTTGTTCTTGCTGGCTGCGGCGGTGATGGGGCCGTCGTCGGGCGAGGTCGAGCATTTGGCGCGCCACGCGGGGCTGGCCCAGGGGATTGTGCAGGTCATGGCTTCGCTGCCGCTCGACGCCTCACAACGCCGACTGTTCGTACCGCAACAGATGCTGGCCAAGTATGGTTGTGATCCCGAAGACCTGTTTGCGGGCAGGCAGACGCCGAAGTTGCGCGAAGCGCTGGATGGCATGTTGAGCGAGGCTCGCACACATCTCGACACGACCTACACGCTGCTTACTTCCGTCGCGCCGGAGATTCGTCCGGCGTTTCTCCCGCTCGCTCAAGTCAAACGCGATCTTGCTTTGCTGATGCGGGCCGACAACGATCCGTTTGCGGTGCGGCCGCTGTCGCGATTTAAAACGCTTTGGGCGTTGTGGCGCGCGTCCCGCTCGCGCGCATTTTCGGGCTGAAGATCAGTTCATATCCGCCGTTTCGAAATTGAAGCGGTCGCGCAGATTCTTCCGCGACTCCAGAATATTCTTCAAGAACGCCCGGTCCGGCTCGCTCGTCACCATGCTCTCGATCAGATCGAGTTGATTGGTCGCGACTAATTGCAGGAGTTCGATGCGCGTTTTTCCGTTAGCATCGCGCGGCAGTGCCTTGACGATCTGGATATGCTCCGGCGGTTTCGGTCCTCCAGCGGCCGCAAGTTCGCTCTTCAACTCTGTCTCGAGCGTGGCCTGGTCTGATTCGACAAACGCATAGAGGCCGACGCCGGCGCGGCGGTCGGCAAATGCGACAATAGCCGCATCGCGCACGGCCGGATTTTTCCGGATTTCCTGGACCAGCACGGGCGCGTCGTTGACGAGACGCCGTCCACCGCCTTCGCGATCGGTGAAATTGAACAGACCGCGGGTGATGGCGCGATAGACCTTCTTTCCGGTCGAGAGCCACAGGCTGGCGACAATCGACTTGCGGGCCAGAATCTGACGCTCTTTTGCCGTCAGGGCCTCCGGTGCATAGCTGCGCTTGTGCTTCAGGAGATGCCGAAGGTCCTCATAGGCGGCGATCCGAAACAGCCGGCTGCGGGTTCGAAAGCATGCCGCCAGCTGAAAATCCGTGAGATAGGCGCGGCCGTCACGCCCGACCAGCCAGTTCTGTTCCTTGGCGAGGTCATTGTGGCAGACGCCGGCGCGATGCAGCTTCCGCAGCGCCTGCTTGGCGGAACGAAAGTAAGCGACGTTGCCCGCCGGCTTTACCAGATGCAGCGCCACCCCGTCGATGAAACCACGCACCAGCGCCTGCCGGCCGGCCCACAGCAACGGCGGCGCGACGTTGAGATCACGCACGATGGCGAGGGCATGGCGTTCGCGCTGGAATAAGTGGCGCGCGGGCAGATATGACCACCACGGCACCTGGTCGATCCGGCGCAGGATGGCGTCGACTTCGCCATTGGTGTCGCGGAAGCGGCCGCGCTCGACGGACGAGAACACGTCGCGTTTGAGGAGAACGCCTTCGGTCCATTGCGCCGACAGGATTGCAGCGTCGTCTCTTGGCAGGCTCATGAAAGACTCACGCTGCTGCGGCCAGCCGCAAGTGATCGGCGATCCAGCGATCGATATCACCGAGCGCCCGCGCGCTGAGCGCCTGGCGTTTGGCAATGGCCTTTTCATTGCCGCGCAGCCGCGTTCCCTCCGGCTTTCTGGTCGGTGGGTTGGCGAGCGGCGGAAACAGTCCGAAATTGACGTTCATCGGCTGGAAGGAACGAGGGCCATTGTCGATCGTCTCCAGATGGCCGCCGGTGATATGTCCGAGCAACGATCCGAGCGCCGTTGTCGCGGGCGGCGGCGGCAGCGAACGGCCGTGGGCATCGGCCGCGGCGTAAAGCCCCGCGATCAGGCCGACGCTGGCGGATTCCACATAGCCTTCGCAGCCCGTCATCTGGCCGGCGAAGCGCATTCGCGGCGCTGCCCGCAACCGCAGCTGGGCGTCCAACAGCTTCGGCGAATTCAGGAAGGTGTTGCGATGCAGGCCACCGAGGCGGGCGAATTCGGCGTTCTCGAGTCCCGGAATCGTCCGGAAGATTTGCTGCTGCGCGCCGTACTTCAGCTTGGTCTGGAAGCCGACCATGTTGTAGAGCGTGCCGAGCTTGTTGTCCTGGCGCAGTTGCACGATGGCATAGGCTTTGACGGTGGGATCATGCGGGTTGGTCAGCCCGACCGGCTTCATGGGGCCGTGGCGGAGCGTCTCGACGCCGCGCTCCGCCATCACCTCGATCGGAAGACAGCCGTCGAAATAGGGCGTGCTGGTTTCCCATTCCTTGAACTCGGTCTTTTCGCCTGCGATCAACGCGGCGACAAAGTTGTCATACTGCTCCCGGGTCAGGGGACAGTTGATGTAATCGGCGCCCGTGCCGCCGGGGCCGACCTTGTCGTAGCGCGACTGAAACCACGCCTTCGACATATCGATGGTGTCGCGATGCACGATCGGCGCGATCGCATCGAAAAACGCCAGCGCGTTTTCGTCCGTCAGCCCGCGGATCGCTTCAGCCAGCGGCACGGAGGTGAGGGGGCCGGTTGCGACAATGACTTTGCTCCAGTCATCGGGCGGCAGGCCCTCGACTTCGCCGCGCCTAAGCTCGATCAGCGGGTGATCTTCCAGCGCGCTTGTGACCGCGGCTGAAAAGCCGTCGCGATCGACCGCGAGCGCGCCGCCCGCCGGGACCTGGTTGGCGTCGGCCGCACGCATGATCAGCGATCCAAGCCGCCGCATTTCGGCGTGGAGCAGCCCGACGGCATTGTTGGCGGCATCGTCGGAGCGAAATGAATTCGAACAGACGAGCTCGGCCAAGCCCTCAGTTCGATGGGCCTCCGTCATCCGCTGCGGGCGCATCTCATGAAGGACGACGCGAACGCCTGCAGCGGCGGCCTGCCAGGCCGCTTCCGAGCCAGCGAGACCACCGCCGACGATGTGAATAGGTTCCGATGAAAAGATGCCTGTCATCCGGCACAGGTAGCGCGTTTCGTCCGCAAGTGGAATGCGCGCGTCAACTACAAACGACAACGCCCGCCAAAGGCGGGCGCTATCCGTATTCCGTCAGTGACCTGAATCAGCCGTTGTAGTTGCCGGCCGCAACGCGCGGGATGTCCGAGCGATCAAGCCCGATATCGGCCAGTTCCCGATCGCTGAGCTGGGACAATTCGGCGACATTGCGCTGATAGTCGCGGAACGCCTGGATCATTCGAATGAGCGAGAGCAGCATGGTAGTCTCCTTGAAGTCAGGATTCAGCTTTTGAAGGGAACTGAATCGTCAGGAACTAATATAGATGCCCATACCGCAGTGCGGAAGCTTAAATGCTGCGTTGCAGCTAATCTTCCTGTGCATAGCTTGGTAAGAATTGATTAAGCATTCGGGCTATCGTCCCAAAATGGGTGTCGTCGCTTTTCCTAGAGAAGCTCGCGCTTTGGGGGCGGCTCTCGCCAAATGCCTGCGTTTGATCGCAAATTATGCGAGCCAAGCCGATTTCCCGGCTAAACGTTCGTCTGATCTATGCATGAGCTGTGTGCATGCCAATAAGTGAATTAGGAATCACTTTGGCGCAAGAAATACTATGGCGCGTGGGCAAGCTGGGTGGCGAAGTAAGCCACGGTTTTGGCATAGACCTCGCTCTTGTTCCATTCCTGGAGGGCGGGGAAATTTGGACTTCCGGGCTGCCAGTCCTTGCCCTTTTGCCAGCCGTGGCTCTGGAGGAAATTGGCGGTGGACGCGAGAACATCGGCAGGGCTGCGCAAGAGATCGCGGCGGCCATTGGCGTCGAAATCGACCGCGAATTTGATGTAGTTCGACGGCATGAACTGGGTCTGGCCGATTTCACCAGCCCAGGCGCCGCGCATTTCGGCAGGACTTAAATCGCCGCGGTCGATGATCCGGAGCGCATCCAGCAATTCGCCGCGGAATAACTCGGCGCGACGGCAATCATAGGCAAGCGTTGCCAGCGAACGCAGGGTCGGAAATTTTCCGATATTGACGCCGAAATCGGTTTCCAGTCCCCAGATCGCAACCAGCACTTCGCCAGGCACGCCATAGGTATCCTCTATCCGCGACAGTACCGATCCATATTGCTTCAGCATATTGGCGCCGCGCGTCAGGCGTGGCGGCACCATGCGGCCGGAGAACTCCTCGAAACTCTGGTTGAAAACCTTCTGGGAGTGATCGCGTGAAAGGACGTTCTGGTCGGCCGTTACCCCGTTCAGGCTGGAGGCGATCGTCGCTTGCGAAATGCCTTTCGAGGCGGCCTCGGCCTTGAAGTCATCCAGCCAGCTCTGGAAGTTGCCGGCACCGCAGGGCACAGCGGCTTGCGCCACCGTCGCCGATATCGCCAAGCCCAGGCTCACCGCCAGGGTACAACCGAAAAACCGCCGATGTGGCAACCGAATCGCCTTCCCGCGCTGGAGAACGGATGCGGGATATGTCGGGCGCAACCGCGGCTAAAACAAGGCTTACGCCGTCTCGTGAGGGACTGCCGGTGAGCCGTCACCGGCAGTCCGATCACTTTTCGATCAGGCGCCGCCCTTGCGCCGCCATGGAAACAGGTTGGCCGGAAAATCTGCTGCGGGGCGTTTTTCACGCGGCGGACGCGGCGTGGCGGGCCGTTGATAGGGATCGGGCGCGATCACCTTGCGATAGAGATGCCAGGTCGCGTGACCGAGCAGCGGGATCACGACGGCCAGGCCCAGGAAGAGCGGGATCGACCCCACCACCAGCAATGCGGCCACGATCAAACCCCAAGTCGCCATGGCAACCGGATTAGCCGCGACGACGCGCAGCGATGTCACCATCGCCTCTCCGGTACTGGCCTGACGGTCGAGCATCAGCGGGAAGGAGACCACGCTCACGCACAGCGCTACCAGCGCGAACAGGAAGCCCGTGCCGCATCCGACGACGATGAGCCACCAGCCTTGCGGAGTGGTCAGTACCCGCCGGGTGAAGTCGGGGATTTCAGCAGCGGACCCATAGCCAAACGCCGCCACATAGATCGCCTGTGCGGTCGCGATCCAGACCACGAACAATGCGAACAACAGCGTACCAAGACCAAGCATGGCGCCGAACGAGGGCGAGGAGAAGACGTCAAGCGCGTCCCAGGCGGATGCTCGCTCGCCGAGCTCGCGGCGGCGGCTGAGTTCATAAAGGCCGAGCGCTGCGAACGGGCCGAGCAAGGCGAAGCCTGCGGCCAGCGGAAACAACAGCGGCAAGACCGAGTAGCCGAGCACCGCGCGGGCGATGCCAAGGCCGAGTACCGGATAGATCACGCAGAGAATGATCGCGTGGCTCGGGACTTCCTTGAAATCTTCCCAACCGCGCCGCAGCGCGTCGTGGAGATCGGACAATCCGATCCGTCGGATGACGGGACCTGCGGTCTCCTGAGCTGGCTGAGCCAGCGGTGGCGCATTGCCTGAGTATTGGTTGGCCATGGTCGCATTCTCCCTTGACGCGTCGGGCCACTCTTGGCGTCAAAAAGAGGACGCACGGGACCGTCCGCAGAAACGATCACGATCGGGCCAGACGCGAAGACAGAGAAACCAAAACTGGCCATGTCGCGAACTGATAACGAACCATACTCCGATTTGTCTGCGTTGTCTTTCACGCTTGGGTGACGCCCGCTGCGCAAAATAAGTGCGCAAACATTCGCCTCAATTTGAATGATTTCGGCGAGGCTTCGCGGCGCAACAGAGCATCGCTGTGATCGTTGATGTCATTCCGTCGTCATTGCCGCGTAGTTCAGTCAAAGCGCCGCAGCGGTCCTGCATTGGCAAGGTGTGCCAGGCGGACTAAGCTTTATGTCGGTCCGGCCGGGGTGCTGCCGGAATTGAGAATAAGCTGTTCACGTCTTCACCGGATCTCGGGATTCATCAGGAGCGAGCAATGAGCATTTTCGGAAAAATCATGGGCGCGATCTTTGGCACCTCGGCAAATGCGACGCCTGCAAGCGGTGGCGCGGCCGCGCCGGCCTCGGGTGGAGCGGCGTCATCGGGCAGCGCCTCAGCCGCGCCTGCGCAAAGCGTCGATGTCGCGCCGATCCTGGATAAAGCGGTCGCCGCCAAGGGAGAGAAGCTGGCATGGCGCACCTCGATCGTCGACCTGATGAAGGCGCTCGACATCGATTCAAGCCTCACCGCGCGCAAGGAGCTCGCCCATGAGCTCGGCTATACCGGTGACACCAACGATTCCGCGAGCATGAATATCTGGCTGCACAAGCAGGTGATGTCCAAACTCGCCGCGAACGGCGGCAAATTGCCGGCCGACGTCAAATGGTGATCTGATTTTTCACAGGATGGCAAAAGGCCCGCGATCTCGCGGGCCTTTTTTATGCCGGCGTTGCGATCGTATTGGCTTGCCGCGCCGGAACACGGGCGGTAGATAGCCGGGAAGATCAGTGACATCAGGAGCACGCAAATGGAAACCGTCGATCGCAGGTCCCTACTGGCAACGGGTGTTCTGGCGCTGGCGGGTACAGCCGCCGCAAGCCGTTCGGCCGAAGCCCAAGCGGGCGCGAAGCCGATTTTCGACGTGCCGGCGGTAACCATCCCGATTGCCGGCGAGAAGGATGTATTTCCGGTTCGCCGCATCTATTGCATCGGGCGCAATTACGCCGCGCATGCGCTCGAGCGCGGCTCCGATCCTACCCGCGAACCGCCGTTCTTCTTCCAGAAGCCGACCGACGCGATCCAGTACGTCGCGCCCGGCATGGTGATGGATCACCCCTATCCCTCGCTCACCAAGAACTATCACCACGAGGTCGAGCTGGTCGCCGCACTGAAGTCCGGCGGTGCCAACATTCCGGCGGAGAAGGCGCTTGATCACGTCTACGGTTATGCGCTCGGTCTCGACATGACGCGGCGCGACTTGCAGAACGGAATGGCGGCCGAGAAGAAGCCGTGGGAAATCGGCAAGAGCTTTGACCACGCCGCCGTGATTGGACCGATCCATCCCGTGAGCAAGACCGGGCATTTCACCAAGGGCGCGATCTCGCTCGCGATCAACGGCAACGTGCGCCAGGCCTCCGACCTCGACAAGATGATCTGGAGTGTCGCCGAGCAGATCGCGAAGCTTTCGGAAGCTTTCGAACTGAAGGCCGGCGACATCATTTATTCAGGCACGCCGGAGAATGTTGGCCCGGTCGTCAAGGGCGACGTGCTGCTCTGTAAGCTCGATGGCCTGCCGGATATGTCGATCCGGATCGTGTGAGTTAGCCGACCATGTCGGCATATTCCGGATGCTTGCTGAGGTAATCGACCACGAAGCCGCAAGCACCGATGACCTTGCGGCCATCAGCGCGGATCAGGGCTAGCGCACCTTCGACCAATTGGGAAGCGATGCCGCGGCCGCGCAGGGCGCGCGGCGTTTCCGTGTGCGTGATGATCACGGCAGACGGCGTGAGGCGGTAATCGGCAAAGGCCGTGGCGCCCTCGACGTCGAGTTCGAACCGGCTTTGCGTTTTGTTGTCGCGAACGAGGGTCATGCGAGAGACCTTAGCGCTTCAGCAGATCGGCGTATTCGCCGTGCTTGTCGATATAGGCTTTGACGAAGGGGCACTCCGGGATGACCTTCCGCCCCTCGGCCCGAACCTGATCCAGCGCGCCCTTGATCAGTTGCGAGCCGACACCTTTACCGCCGAGTTCCGGCGGGACTTCGGTGTGGATGAAGGTGATGACGCCATCCGAGACTTTGTAGTAGGTCGCGGCCAGATGATCTTCGACCACAAGTTCGTAGCGATTCTGCGCGGGGTTGTTGACGACCTCGGCCATGAAAATTCTTGTCTTGGGTTTGCAGATTTGTCCCACCCAGACTATCAAGCCGGGCCGATCCCGACCACCATTTAAGGATTATCCCATGAAACTTGTTCTCTCGCTTCTTGGCGTTGTCTTGCTCGTCGTTGCCGCGGTTTATTTCCTGATGCCGGCCGACCAGCTGCCGAGCTTCATGCCCGGCCACGAGGCCGGCGTGATGCGCGTTCACTCCAAGCATGGCATTGTGGCAGGCGCTGCCGGCATTGTGCTCCTGGTAGCTGGCTGGTGGATCGGCCGCAGGTAAGGGGTCGCCGCGCTCCGCAAATGACGTGGCAGCGCGGTCTCGCGGCGCGCAAAACGCCCGAGTTGTAAAATCCCTCTGATCAAGAGGGCGCAGGGAATGCCGGGTGCGCGCTGCACCCGCAGCCTTGTGTGCAAATAAAAAAGCACACAAGTGTAGTCACCACAGGTACGTCGCATCATCCGACATTCCCTGCGCGATGGTGTTACGGCTTGCTTCGTGCTCTCCCCGGTGATCGGCTTTGTTGCCACCGTCACTACGCGAAACTTCTTTCGCGCAACTTGGTGCCGGCTTCGAGGCATCAGGACCACACGACTTCGCCGTCCGCGCGCCCATCACTCGTCAGTTGACAGGTTCGCGTCCATCGCATCCCGCGCTTAACGTTCGTGACGATCGCGATACGCCCCTCTCATGAGCACGAGACGGCCGCGAATCTGCCGGTGATTTGCGTTTGCGATCAACACCGCGATCTGCGGCACATTGGCACGACGGGCAAATCAGTTCGAGATAGGCGAAGTCTGTCAAGTGCAGCGTGAATGCCGAATTTCTGTCTCCCTTGCGCAAACGCTTTACGTTTGTCGCAGGCAATGACGACAGTTAAGTTCGGTGCGTTGGCACGTAGAGAAAATCACTGGTTGTGTGTCGTGCCAACGACGGCCGTGATCGCGCCTTAACCGCTTCCAGTTTTCGACTCAATTTCGCCCGCCGACTCAACTCTGTCTGGGAACAGCGCGGACAGGGGCGATTCGCGCGTGATCGTCTGCCACGCCCCGCCATTTGTGTATGCGAGCAGGTCGTCATGGATGCAGTCGCGCTGTCAAAGCCAAAGGCCAAGCCCATTCGCATGCGAGGGCGATCTTATGTCGCCTTTGTGTTTTATCCCGTTGTTCCGATCATGGACTGGCTCGAGGAAGTTGACGCTACGCTGCGTCAATCGCCGGGATTTTTTGCCGGCAAGCCGGTGGTGCTCGATCTCTCCGCGGTCGATCTGAGCGAAAATGCGATTGCACAGCTGGTCGCGAACTTCGAACAACGAAACCTTCGGATTCTCGGCATCGAGGGCGTCGACGCTGCGCGCCTGACGGCGAGCCTGCCACCTCTTCTCAATGGCGGTCGTCATTGTGTTATTGCACCGAGTGAGCCGAGGAAGGCAAAGCCGGAGCCGAAGCCCAAGCCGGCGGCATCACTGCTGCTCGACACACAGGTGCGTTCCGGCCAGTCCGTGGTTTTTCCCGAGGGGGACATCACCGTTGTAGGATCGGTCAGTTCAGGCGCCGAACTCGTCGCGGGCGGCTCCATCCACGTCTATGGAACGCTACGCGGGCGGGCAATGGCCGGCATCAACGGCAATCTGACCGCGCGTATTTACTGCCAGAAAGTCGAAGCCGAGCTGCTGGCCATCGACGGTTACTACCGAACGGCAGAAGAGATCGACGCTACCTTATACGTGGGGCCTGCGCAGGTCTGGCTCCAGGGCGATGTTGTGCAAATCACACCACTGAATTGATTGGTTTTGGGGAGATTAAAGAATGGCTAAAGTCCTTGTTGTGACGTCCGGAAAAGGTGGCGTCGGCAAGACAACGACGACCGCCGCACTCGGAGCCGCACTGGCGCAAATGGGAGAAAAAGTAGTCGTCGTCGACTTTGACGTGGGCTTGCGTAACCTCGATCTCGTACTCGGCGCCGAACGGCGGGTGGTGTTCGATTTCATCAACGTGGTGCAGGGCATCGCCAACCTCTCGCAGGCCCTCATCCGCGACAAGCGGCTGGAAAACCTGTGGCTGCTGCCGGCTTCGCAAACCCGGGACAAGGATGCGCTGACCGAGGAGGGCGTCGGCAAGATCATCGGGGAGTTGCGAAACAAGTTCGACTGGATCATTTGCGACAGTCCGGCCGGGATCGAACGCGGCGCGATGCTATCCATGCGTTACGCGGACGAGGCCGTCATCGTCACCAACCCGGAAGTATCCTCGGTCCGTGACTCCGACCGGATCATCGGGATGCTCGACTCCAAGACCGTGAAAGCCGAGAAGGGCGAACCGGTGCAAAAGCATTTGCTGATCACCCGGTTCGACACCGCGCGCGCGGCGCGGGGCGAGATGCTGTCGATCGAGGACGTGCTGGACATCCTGGCGACGCCGCTGCTCGGCATCATTCCCGAAAGCCAGGACGTTTTGCGCGCCTCCAACGTCGGGGCGCCCGTGACGCTGAACGACGCCACCTGCGCGCCGTCCCGCGCCTATATCGATGCGGCGCGCCGCCTGATGGGTGAGACCGTTCCGATGATCGTGCCGGCCGCTAAAAAGGGCCTGATGGACCGGCTGCTTGGACGGAGGGCCGCATGATGGGTTTGCGGCTGTTTGGTAGCCGCGCTGCACCTGCACCAGTACCCGCATCCGCGCCCATTGCACGGGAGCGGTTGCAGATATTGCTGGCGCATGAGCGTGGTTTGCGGGGCCAGCCTGATTTGCTGGACCTGCTTCGATCCGAGATCCTCGCGGTCGTCTCGCGGCATGTCGCGTTCGATCCGGAAAAGCTGAATATCAGGATGGAACGGGGCCACGACGTATCGATGCTCGAAATCGATATCGAGGTGCCCAATGTCGCCGAGAGACTGTCGGCCGCCGTGGCGTGATGCGGCGCGACAAGCGCTATCCCGGTTATAGATTTGAGCAGACGGAGACGGCGCCGGTGCGTCTGCAGCCAAGGCCGTGCTTGTTGGTGTAGCGGACCGTCATATTGTCCGGCGGCGGGACGCAGATCGCTGCACCGCCGCTGTCCTGGCAAAGCATTCCGGTATCGGAGTCGATGAAGTGTCCGGGCGGAATTCCGCTGGCCGCTTGTTTGGCCGGCGGGTCCTTCACGAGCTTGGACGACAATAAGCGAAAACCTTGCGCGTTCATGCAGTCCTTGTAGGCCTGCGTCGGCGCCACCTCGGGCGATGTGCCGGTCTGGGTGAAGCAGGACGCGCTGGCAGCCTTCGCGACAGCCAGGCTGCGATGATGGCCTGCCGGCCGCTGCGTATCGTGCAAGGTGATGTTGTAATGCGACGCCAGCGCCGGCGACAACGACACGAGGCTGAATGCGGCGGCGACGATGAGCTTTTTCATGAGCGTTCTCCTGACCGGGCGGGAAGCAATCGCATCTCTACAGATTTGAGCAGATGGACATGGCGCCGGTGCGGGTGCAGTTCAGGCCGTGCTTGCTGGTGTAGTGGATCGTCATATTTGCCGGCGGCGGGTCACAGATCGATGCGATGCCGGTGTTGTGGCAAATCAGCCCGGTGTCGGGATCGATGAAGTGTCCCTTCGGGATCGCGTATGTGGCCCGTTTGCTCGGCGTATCCCGCACCGGCCTGGAATAAACCCAGCGATAGTCATGCGTTGCCATGCAATCCTTGAAGGCTTGCGTGTCCTTTGCATCGCGCGCCAGCCCGGTCTGGCTGTAGCAGGCATCGAGCGCGGCATCGTAGACCGCCTGCGGTCGTGGGTGACCGTTGGGCCGGATGTTGTCGTGATACATCTGGTCGTAAAGCGGCGACGCCAGCGCAGGCGATAGCAACATCAGGGCGAATGTGGCGGCGAGGATGACTTTTTTCATCGACGTTCTCCTTTGCCCATAGGTCGCCGTGAGCCGAGGAGGGGTTCTGGGGATTACCGAAGTTTAAGGGAGAGATTCTTTGTGCGAACGTTTAACGGGCAATTGGCCGTCGTCCCCGCGAAGGCGGGGACCCCCGCGTGAGCGCGATCGCGCTCATCGCGCACGCCGCGGCCTCTCGGTAAGCTCAGAGGCTAGACAACCTTCTATTCGCAAACATCGGGGGTTATGGGTCCCGGCGTTCGCCGGGAAGACGGTTTAAATCCCGCTTCCATCCGCAAAATGTTCCTGATATGTTCCATGCAGGAGCGTGTCAGACGGCGCGGGAAGACCATGAGTTCACGTCGACATCGCAACATCAACTTGCCGGCGCCATACCTCAGGCGGGTGTGGATCGAGCCTGCGCTCATTCCTGATCGCAAAGCCTATCCGTTCTGCCTGCCGTTTCTGCACGACGATTTCTCGCTTCACTTCGATCGCGCCGTCACCATCATCGTCGGCGAGAACGGCACCGGAAAATCGACGTTGCTGGAGGGCATCGGCGTGCTTGCCGGTTATGACGAGGCCGGCGGCGGCAAGGGCTATGCGACGGTCGATCACTCCTGGGCGATGGAGCAGATGGGTGGACGATTGTCGCAGGCGTTGCGCGCGAGCTGGCTGCCCAAGATCACCAACGGATGGTTCTTTCGTGCTGAAAGCTTCTTCTCAGTGGCGAGATATCTGGACCAGATGGCGCAGGAATATCCGATGGGCGGCGGGCCGCCGCCCGACTTCCTGTCCCACTCGCACGGCGAAGGTTTTCTGCGCTTCTTCGAGGAGCGTTGCCAGCGCCAGGGCATCTTCATTTTCGACGAACCGGAATCCGCGCTGTCGCCGTCGCGCCAGATCGAATTCCTGAAGCTGATGCGCCGCATGGACGAGAGCCGCCACTGCCAGGTGATTATGGCGTCGCACTCGCCTGTCCTGATGGCCTATCCCAACGCGACGCTGCTGCGCCTGACCAAATACGGGCTGGAGCCGACCACGGTCGAAGAGACCGATCATTACAAGGCGATGCGCGAGTTTATTGCTGATCCGAAGGGGTTTGTGGAGGCGGCGATTGAGGAGGTTGGCCTCGAGGGGAGAGAGGAGGGAGGTTAGACAGGTGAAGAAAAATTCGGACCGAACGATGCGCTTCTGTGCGCGACAATTGCCTCCTTTAACGCAATTTGCGAACGTGGACGTTGACGTCGAGATCGATCTTGGTCACGCAGCTTTGCGTCGTTTTATGCGAGCCGCCTTCATGCCAAGGGCCGTCGCGGGCAGCGGCGTCTCGGACATAGGCCAGCCGCAGGCATCGCCATTGTGGTAGCCGGCCTGAACTTTCTCCGGCGAACTGCCACGCCAACACGACCTCTTCGCCGGCTCTATTGGTCCCGATGATGTGTGGACACAGCTCGCGGCGTCGCCCTTCGTAGGTGCAGACTACCTGCTGCTCCCTAAGGATGGCGTTGAGAACGAGAGAGTAGGTGGCGCTTCGCTTTGGCATCGCACGCCTACTACATGTTTCGCTGTATTCGAGCGTGATCGCAAATTATTCCGCCGCCTCGCTCGCCCCGCCGCTAGCCTTCCGCGATTTGGCCGCCTTCTTCAGCACCGGCGCCAGGAATTTGCCGGTATAGCTGCGCGGCGCTTTCACGATGTCTTCCGGCGGACCCCAGGCGACGATTTCGCCGCCGCCGTCGCCGCCTTCGGGACCCAAGTCGATCACCCAGTCGGCGGTCTTGATGACTTCGAGGTTGTGCTCGATCACCACCACCGTATTTCCCTGTGATACCAGCTCGTGCAGCACTTCCAGCAGCTTCTTCACGTCGTGGAAGTGAAGCCCCGTGGTCGGCTCATCCAGGATATAGAGTGTGCGGCCCGTAGCGCGCTTGGATAGTTCTTTCGCCAGCTTGACGCGTTGGGCTTCGCCACCCGACAGCGTTGTCGCCTGCTGGCCGACATGGATGTAATCGAGGCCAACGCGATGCAGCGTTTTAAAAGTTTCGCGCACGCGCGGCACCGCCTTGAAGAATTCGGCGGCTTCCTCGACCGTCATGTCCAGCACATCGGCGATCGACTTGCCCTTGAACAACACTTCCAGCGTTTCGCGATTGTAGCGCTTGCCCTTGCAGACATCGCAGGTGACGTAGACATCAGGCAAAAAGTGCATCTCGATCTTGATGACGCCGTCGCCCTCGCAGGCCTCGCAGCGGCCGCCCTTGACGTTGAACGAAAACCGCCCGGGTTCGTAGCCGCGCGCCTTGGCTTCCGGTAGGCCCGCAAACCATTCGCGGATCGGCGTGAATGCGCCGGTATAGGTTGCCGGGTTCGAACGCGGGGTTCGGCCGATCGGCGACTGGTCGGTGTCGATGATCTTGTCGATATGTTCCAGCCCCTCGATCCGATCGTGGGGTGCGGCGCCTTCGCTGGCATTGTTGAGCTTGCGCGCGATCGCCTTGTAGAGCGTATCGATCAGCAGCGTCGACTTGCCGCCGCCGGAAACGCCGGTGACGCAGGTGAACAGACCGAGCGGAATTTCCGCCGAGACGTTCTTGAGGTTATTGCCGCGCGCGTTGATGACCTTGATGGTGCGGCGATGGTTCGGCGGCCGGCGCTCCGGAATGTCCACCGACAATTCGCCGGTGAGATATTTTCCGGTCAGCGATTTCGGATTGTTCATGATGTCGGCGGGCGTGCCCTGTGCGACGATATGGCCGCCATGCATGCCGGCGCCGGGACCGATGTCGAGCACATGGTCTGCCAGACGGATCGCGTCCTCGTCGTGTTCGACCACGATCACGGTATTGCCGAGGTCACGCAGCCGCTTCAAGGTATCGAGCAGCCGCGCATTGTCGCGCTGGTGAAGGCCGATCGAGGGTTCGTCGAGCACATAGAGCACGCCGGTCAGTCCCGAACCGATCTGCGAAGCCAGCCGAATGCGCTGGCTTTCGCCGCCGGACAGCGTGCCGGAGGAACGCGCCAGCGTCAGATAATTGAGGCCGACGTCGAGCAGGAAGGAGAGGCGCTCGCGGATTTCCTTGAGCACGCGGGCGGCAATCTCGTTCTGCTGCGCGTTGAGCGCCTTCGGCACGGTCTCGAACCATTCGCCGGCGCGGCGCACCGACATTTCGGAGATTTCGCCGATATGTTTGCCGCCAATCTTGACGCACAGCGCTTCCGGCTTGAGCCGATAGCCGTGGCAGGCCTCGCAGGGCACGTCGGAGAAATACTTCGCCAGTTCCTCGCGCGCCCACTCGCTTTCGGTCTCGCGGAAGCGGCGGTTGAGATTGGTGATGACGCCCTCGAACGGCTTCTTGGTGTCGTAGGAGCGCACGCCGTCTTCATAAGAGAATTTGATCTCGTCCTCGCCCGAGCCGTGCAGGATCGCGGCCTGTGTTTTTTTCGGCAGGTCCTTCCACTTGGTGTCGAGCGTGAACTTGTAGAATTTGCCGAGCGCGGTCAGCGTCTGGATGTAATAAGGCGACGACGATTTCGCCCAGGGCGCGA
>DATHPL010000292.1:0-4754 GCA_035483915.1 Bradyrhizobium sp. | reverse complement strand
GGAGCCCGGCCGACATCGAGCGCAGCGCCAGCGATTTTTCCCTCAGTGAGAGCGGCAGCAAGCGCGGCCTCGTCGACCAGGTTGCCGCGCGAGACGTTGATGAACACCGCATCTTTCCGCATCCGCGCGAAGGCCACAGCGTTGATCAGATTTTCGGTCGCTTCGTTCGCAACCGCAAGGCAGACCACGTGGTCGGAGTTCGCGAGCAACGTCGCGAGGTCAACCTGTTGGAAGCGTGGCTCCTCGACGGTCGCATAGGGATCGGAGATCAGCACCTTCATGCCCATCGCCGAGGCGAGCGGCGCCACCTCGCGGCCGATCGCGCCGTAGCCGATGATGCCGATGGTGGTGCCGGAAAGCTGCCGTCCCATTCGTGCGGTCGGCGCCTGTCCAGCGTGATAGGCGGCGGCAGCGCGGGAGATGCCCCGGTTGAGATCGACCAGAAAGCCGAATACCAGTTCGGTGACGGACTCGACGAAGCCGGGTTTGGCGCGGGTGACGAGGATGCCGTGCGATGAGGCCGCAGTAACGTCGATGTTGCGGATATCGACCGCGCAACGCAGCGCTGCCTTCAGCGAGGGCAGGGCGTCGAAGATCGGCGCCGGCAGCGCAGTGGCGCGATCGGCGACGATGAGGTCGCATCCGCGTGCTGCGGCAATCAGCGCCTGGCCTTCCAGAGTCTCCTTGGCTTGATGCAGCACCAACTCGCCAAGCGAGGTGAGACCGGCGAGCGCACGGGCCCCGTAGTAGTTGTCGCGCATGTGGGGCGTGTGGGTGAGAAGGATCTTCATCGTTCAATAGCCCAGTTCAATAACCGAAGACCTTTGGCAGGAACGTGCTGATGTCAGGCACAAAGGCGATGATCAAGAGGCACGCGAGCAGCAACCCGAGATAGCCCAGCATCGGCCGGACGGTCTGCTCGACCGGAACCTTGCCGATCAGACAGGCGCCGTAAAGCCCGAGGCCAAGCGGCGGCGCAAACAGGCCGATGCCCATCGCGATCACCAGCACCACGCCGTAATGCAGCGGCGCGATGCCAAGCTTGCTCGCCACAGGCACCAATAGCGGCCCAAAGATGATCAAGGCCGCCGCGCCTTCCAATACCGAGCCCATGACGATCAGGATCGCAATCGACAGCAACATGAAGAGCCAGGTGCCGCTCTCGTGCGACAATCCCACCATGAACTCGCCGACCGCGTGCGGCACCTGCTGCAACGTCAAAACGAAGGCGAGCGATTGCGCGGCCGCGACGATGAACAGCACGAGGCCGGAGCGCGCCGCCGCCTGGACGAAGCTGCGCCAGGCGCTAGCTGCCGTCAGTTCGCGGAACACCACCGCTCCCACCACGATGGCGTATAAGCAAGCGAAGGCGGAGATTTCGGTCGCGGTAGCGAAGCCCGATTTGAAGCCGATGAAGATCATGGCGATCAGGCCGAGCGAAACGCCGCCGCCGAGCCACATCCGCCGCGTCGCCGCACGATCCTGAGGCGCGGGCGCAGGCGCTGTCGAGGGCTTGCCGAACAGGACGGATACGCCAATCAGGGCCGCGGCCATCAGCGCGGCCGGCAGGAGGCCTGCGGCAAACAGTCCGCCGATCGAGAGGTTGGCGACGAAGCCGAGGATGATCAGATTGATGCAAGGAGGGATGGTCTCGGCCATCACGGCGGATGCCGCGAGCAGCGCCACCGTCGAGCCCGGGTTCTGCCCGGATTTGCGCGAGGCCGGGACCAGCACCGCACCGACCGCCGCGACATCCGCCATCTTCGAGCCGGAGATGCCCGAGAACAGCACCATGGCCGTGACCATCACGACATTCAGCCCGCCCCGCATCCGCCCGACCAGGCGTTGCAGCAGTTCGATCAACCGCACCGACATGCCGTTGGCTTCCATCAGGTAACCAACCAGAATGAAAAACGGAATGGCCAGCAGCACGAAATTGTCGATGCCCCGCGCCATTTGCTGGGCAAAGATCACGCCGGGAAGGGTGCCCTCGGCCCAGATGAAGATCAGCGCCGCCAGCGCCAGCGCAAAGCCGATCGGCAGGCCGCCGGCGAGTGTCAGTGCGAAGCCCGCCAGCATCAGCGCGCCGGACGACGGCATGGCATCCGGAATAAAGGCATCGCCCAAGAAAAAGATGCCAACCACAGCGGCCAGAATGGCGACCGCGCGCAAGACACGGCGCCGGTCTCGCTCGAAGAGAATCTCGGCAGCAAACACCGTCATGCAAGCCGCCCCCAACCCCATCGGGTAGAAGGTGAGCTCCAGCGGCAGACCGGCCCCCGTCGTCTGGCCTGCGGTGATCCAGCCGAGTTCGATTGCGTGGAAGGCGACGTAGGCCGCGACGACCAGCACCAGCGCGGCGCCCAGGTCGTCGACAACGCGCTGCCAGCTTTCCGGAAGTAACGAACGGAAAAACACCACGCCGGGATTTTCCCCGCGCGCGAGTGCGGAAGCCGCGCCAAAAAAGCTCGAGGCCACCATCAGCCCGCGCGCGACGTCGTCAGCCCATTCGACCGGGGCGTTGAACAGCGAGCGGGCCAGCACCGAGTAGATCACGACCGCGAGGTCGGCGGCGAGTAAGCTCGCCGCCATCGTGTCGGTAAGCTTCAGCAATGTGCCGGTGATCCGCCGCGTGGCGCCGGTGGGCGCGTCGGGCAGAGTGATTGCCTCGTCGGTCATCGTCACGCCGGCGTGGCGCGGATCAGGTCGACCACACCCTTGGCGTCCGGATGCGCCTTGACGAAGGCTTCGCTCGAGGGAAGGACGCGCTTGCGGAACGCCTCGCGATCGCAATCGATCACGGTGACGCCTTTGTCCTTCAGCTGCGCCAGCGCTTCCTTTTCCACGCCAAGTCCATGAGCGCGAGTGTCGGCGGCGGCCTTTTTGGCCGCATCGATGAAGATGTCACGCGTCGCAACCGGCATGCGATTGAAGGTCGCCTCGGAGAAGTAGATCGCGAGCGGCGAAAAATTGTGCTGGGTGAGGGAATAGAATTTCGCGGTCTCGTAGAATTTCGAGGCGACGATGGTCGGCGGGTCATGCTCCAGCCCATCGAGCACGCCGGCCTGCAGCGCGGTGTAGATCTCGCCAAACGCCATCGGTGTGGCGGCAGCCCCCATCAGCCGCAGGCACTCGGTGATGACAGGGTTCGGCAGTGTGCGGATCTTCAGTCCTGCGAGATCCTCCGGTGCGTTGATCGCCTTGCGCGCCAGCACCGAGCGAGAACCGAAATTATAGGCCCAGGCGATGATGCGGATATTGGCGCCCTTGAGCAGCGCCTGTTCGATCGGCGCGGCCGCACCATTGTCGAACGCCTTGGTTTGCTGCGGAAACGACGAAAACAGGTAGCCAAGGTCATAGGTGCCGACGACCGGCACCAGATTGGCGGCGATCGACGAGCCGGAAACCATCAGGTCGATCACGCCGAGCTTGACCGAGTTGATGACGTCGATTTCCTGGCCGAGCTGGTTGTCGGGGAAGAACGCAACTTCGATCTGGCCGGCGAGACTTGAGGCTGCGATTTGCTTGACGAGGTTGTCGTAATAGACCCGGCCGTTGGCGAACTTCGGATCGTTGGCCTGCGAGGAGGACAGTTTTAATTTCAGCACCGCCGCCTCCGCCCGACCGATCAGCGCGGGAGCAGCAAAGCTCCCAGCGGCGAGCGCGAACGACGATCGAAGAAGCTTACGGCGGTTGACCAAGAAAGACATTGCTCTGTTCCCCCCGATGCGCGGGTCTTTGCCCGCGTCTATTGGTGCGCAAAACTAGTCTTATTGGTTCGGCCAGCACAAGTGGCCAATGATATTTCCTGCCTTAACCAGAAGGCCGCTCAATCGCTGCGGTAATCCAAGCTCCGCGGCCGAAGCGAGGATAGACCAGCATAGACCGGAAGCTCTGGACAAGTCGTCCACATCTGGTTCAAATTCGACCAACCGGTCTGAATTTTCGCGATAGACGAAAAATAGCCGGGCAGGCTTTCGGGAACGACGAGAGCCGAAAAAATATTCAGGGAGAAGCAAATGGCCGTTTCACGTCGCGAGTTGTTGCTGGGAAGCGCGGGCGCGCTCGGCGTCACAACATTTTCGCTTTCCCGGCCTGCAATCGCCGCTTCAGAGCCGATCAAGATCGGCTTCCTTGCAGCGATGACCGGGCCCAGTTCAGCGCCGACGATCGGCTTTAACCGCGGCGTGATTTTCGCGGTCGATACCATCAACGCTGCCGGCGGCGTCAACGGTCGCAAGCTTGAGGTCATTACCCGTGACACCCAGGGCGACCCGACCAAGGCCGTCAATGCGACCCAGGAATTGATAAGCCAGGCCAAGGTCCACGCCATCTGGGGGCCGTTCAATTCGGGCGAGGCGCTTGCGACCACGCCAATCATGGCGCGCGCCAAGATGCCGAACGTCCATCCTTGCGTCGTGGAAACGCTGATCGACGCTACCAAATTCCCAAATGCATTCCGCCTGGCGCCCTCGAACAGCCAATGGGACGACGCGGTCCGCAACTACTGCCTCAATATCCTGAAAGTCAAAAAAATCGCCGTGATCGGCGACACCACCGGCTATGGCGTCACCGCAGTTGGCGCGTCGGTGGCGGCGTTCAAGAAGGATGGCGCCGAGGTGGTCTATCAGGCCAACATCGACGCAACCCAACCCGACATGACACCGGATATGTTGCGCGCGAGAAATGCCGGCACTGAGGTCTTCGTGATCTGGAGCGTCTCCACCGGCATGGAGGCGCGGATGTTCAACAGC
>DATHPL010000291.1:0-3715 GCA_035483915.1 Bradyrhizobium sp. | reverse complement strand
GCCGGGATAGGCCCGCCAGTCGAGATCGCGGTTCGGATCGATGCCGAGCTTGGCGAGCTGGATCGAGAAGAAATTCTTGTCGGGTCCGGCAAGATCACCGACCGCGACGGCTTTGCCCTTGAGGTCCTCGAGCCTGTTCACCCCGGAGTCGGTACGCGTGAGTACGCGCATGCAGCCGCCATGTGTGCCCGCTGTGATCTTGACGTCGAACCCCTGCTCCAGCGGCTTGAGCCAGCGCAGCGCCATGCCGAGCCCGCCGTCGGTCTTGCCGGTCGCGATCGCCTCCAGAAGTTGATCGGTCGAACCTGCGAAGTTGACCAGCTCGACGTCAAGATTCTGTTTCTTGAAAAACCCATAGTCGAGCGCGATCGGAAGTGGCGCCAGACAGACTGCGCCCGCATTCCATGACAGCTTCAGTTTGCGCGGTGCGCCGGTCAGAGCCGGTGCATCGGACGCGGTTCTGCAAAGCGGGAATTCGGAAAAATCGATGCCTTGAAAGGCAGTGCGTGGCGAAAACGCCTGCGCACCGAGTGCGCCGGCAGGGCCGGCGAAGGCGACCGCAAGGCCCGCCTGCAACAACGTACGGCGGTCGATCGGTGATTTCTTAAGGTTTTTCTCAAGATTTTTCTTGGGATCTTGTTGGTTAGCCATATCCGTCCCGCGTTTGGCAAAACCCGCCACCCGGCGCGCAACGCCATCGCGTCACGCGCCCGTGAACAGCACGAGCTTCGCTTAAGGTAATGGTCTGCCTGGCGGCTTCCCGCCGTTCAATTCCACCTGCAAATGATGCGGCGCAATGGCGAAGTCGTCAATGAAATGGAATTTCGAATGTCGAGCGCCGGCAACCGATTGTCTCCACAGTTGCGGGCAACGACGGTGAAAGGATTTTTCCAATTCATCGGGCGGGCCTGCGACTAGTACCGTCGATCTGAAGTCCCTGCACCGCGAGCGGCGAGTCCGATCAGGGACTTCAGATCGATGAGCGGTACTAGTTTCGATAAGCTTGCTAGTGCCCATGACTTTCCGAAGTTCGTGATTGTGGATGCTGCGATGGAGCACGAACTTCGGAAAGTGGGCACTAGCTATCAAATCCGGCCGGTATGAACGCCGGCAGTTTTTCCTCGATGAAGTGCTTCACCTCGGCCGACTTGAATACCCCGATGAACGCCCGGAGCCGCGGATCGTCCTGTTTCTCCGGCTTTGCCGTAAAACGCACGACCAACCCGTCATCAATGGTGCCATCGATGACCAGGGCCGTCTTCGGATCACCGCCCGCGCCGATCAAATAGGTAATGTTGACAAGTCCAAGCGTCACATCGTCGAGCGAACGATAGGTCTGCGCGGGGTCAAGCTCGACGATGTTGAGGTTTTTTGGGTTATCGACGATGTCGAATTTGCTGACGGAAAAGCCCTTCCCCGGCGCCAGCTTGATCAACCCTGCCCGCTCCAGGAGAATCAATCCGCGTGCGCCGTTGAGCGGCTCGTTGGGAATAGCAACGCTGTCTCCGGATTTGACCTCGTCGAGACTCTTGATCTTGTGGGAGAACAGTCCGACCGGTGCGATCACGCCGACCTTGTCGACCTGGACCAGCTTAAGCCCCCGCTGCTTGTTCTGGAGCGCGAGATAAGCTCCATGTTGAAACAGGTTCGCATCGACGTCTTCGCCAACGACGGCTTCGTTCAGAGCGACCCAATCGGTCATCTCGACGAGCTTGACGTCGATCCCTTTGGCCTTGGCGAGGCTTGCTGCAAACTGCACGAGCTGACCGACCGGTCCGGCGCTGGTCGCGATCTTGAGCGGTTCGTCAGCACTGGCCGCTGTCGTGAGCGCGAATAAAAAGCCGGCGGCCTGTAGCATGCGAACGAGTGTCTTGATCATTCGTTAAATCTCCAAGGCGATGCGGTCAGGCCGGCTTGCACAGCCTGAATCAGTCTTTGGTTTGCACCTAAATGGAAGCGTCTTGAGTGCTAGGAAAGCGCTCGCCGCTCGGGCTTAGATCCGGTCCGCGCCTGCCTCACCCGCGGGATCACTTCCTCCGCGAAACGCTGCATCTCGACCTCGAACGGCTGGAACTGCAGCATGAACAGCTCGATGCCGGCCGCATGAAACGCGCCGATACGTGCCGCAACTTCATCATAGCTGCCGACGAGCCCCGCCGCCGTGCCGCCGTTGGTGCCGACACGCGCGGTCTTCTGCATGGTCTGCATCATCACAACCTTCGGGTCGGTATTGCGCTTCTGGATTTCCTTCATCGGCGCGTCCTGTGCCGAAAGGCTCAACAGCCGCTCGTGCTCGGCCTGCGCTTCCGCGCCAGTCTTTCGCGCAACGACAAAGGCCGACAGACCGAATCGCAACGGTGCTGTTGTGCGCGGGCGGGCCGATACATTCGCTATCAATCCAGCAACGTCCTCTAGCGGCTGGCCATTGATGAACCAGACGTCGCCGTGATCGGCGACCAGGGCGCGCGCCGGCTCGGACTCGCCGCCGACATAAATCGTCGGCCGGGCGCGATAGAGGTCGGCGGGGCGAAGCAAATAATCGCGGATGTCGAAATGCGCTCCTTTGAAGCTCACGCGTTCGCCCGCTAACAGACGCGACACGATTGAAATCCATTCGCGGCCATAGGCATAGCGGTCATCGTGTTCGGCGAAGCCAAGGCCGGCCTTGTCGATCTCCGGCCTGTTCCAGCCGTTGACGAGATTGATCGCAAACCGCCCGCGGCTGATGTTCTCGATTCCGAGCGCAAGCTTCGCCAGAACGACAGGATGATAGAGATACGGCTTGATCGCCGCGATAATCTCGATCCGGCTTGTCAGGGCGGCCAGCGCTGCCGCCGCACTCCAGGCCTCCAGCTGGTCGAAATCCTCGATGTGTGGATTGATCGTGTGCTGCGCGATCAGGACTGAGTCAAAGCCGAGTTCCTCCGCCGCCAGCACGAGATCACGATTCCGTTCCCAGGAGGCGTTATACGGCTCGTCAGGGTCCTGATAAGCGCCACGCGAACCATGCACCAACGCCCAGATGCCAAACCGCGGAGGTGAAGTTGTCATTGGCGCCTCTCTTACTCAGGAATTCCTACGCGGGAAGTTCGGCCGCGTCGGCAGTGACGAAGGCCATATGTTTCGTCAATACTCACGCAGAGTTCAAGCGTCCGCGTATCAAAAGATGATCTTTGCCGATCGATGGCCCGCGGCGACATCAGACAACTCCGGAACCAACGACAATTGAAAGATCGCTCTATTTCTGTTGGCGCGGTTTCATGGGAGAGTCCGGCTTGCGTGATGTCAAACTTGAGATCGGCACAGCACAGCAAATTCTCGATTACTTCGATGCTTGCGTGCATTGCTGATTATTTCATCACCGGTGACGGCGAAGGATCATTTAGTCTTGAGCAACCTTGAGCAAACCGCGTCGGCGTCCGAATTTGATCGCGCCGCGATCGGCGATACGTCCTCTCCTTCCCATCATGGATTAGTTCCAGCCATCGGCAAGCGCGGCTTACTGTTGCTCTCCTGGCTCGCGCCGGTTGTGCTGGTCATCGTCTGGGAAGTCGCGGCAAAGGCCGGGTGGGTTTCGCCGCAAGTTCTGCCCGCTCCGAGCAAGGTCCTGAACACCGCGATCAAGCTTGCGACCACGGGCAGCCTGCTGGGCGATCTCCGAACAAGCCTGTTGCGGGCCGCAACCGGCTTCGCGCTCGGCGGCAGCGTCGGCTTT
>DATHPL010000290.1:0-4692 GCA_035483915.1 Bradyrhizobium sp. | reverse complement strand
GCCGCCTTGGCGTTGATCTTGAACTGATGCATGTAGACCTTCTCGCCGAAGACCTGTTCGATCGGGTCGATCATGCGCGGATGAGCGCCGAGCAGCCGAAACGCCTCGTTGTAGAGATGGGCGGCAAAGGCCGTGCGCGGCGCGCCGCTCTTCTCGCGCCATACCTCCGGCCGGTTGGCGTCATAGATGCTGACCGCCTCGCGCGCGAGCAAAGCGACTTCTTCGGCATTGAAAAGTTCCGGCAGAAACAGCCAGCCTTCGCGATTAAAATTGTCGATCTGCTGCTGCGTGAGCTTCATGGCGGTTCCTCTCGCGTTTCTTTGGGCGATGCCCATCTTGTTGCTTGGCGTCGAGGATAACACCTGGCGCTGGCGTTTCCAGCCGCAATTGCCCGTGTATTGCGATGCAGAAATCGGGTGGATCGCAACAATCTCCAAGCCTAGATTTCGCGCCAAGAGGTAGATTTGTTGACACACGGGAGCGAACCATGACTGACCAGCATTTTGCCCTGTTCGACACGCCGATCGGCATCTGCGGGATCGAGTGGGGCCCGCGCGGCATCAACGGCCTGCAACTGCCGATGGGCAGCGACGAGAAAACCCGCGCCCGCATTAGGCAGCGCCACGGCGATAGCAGCGAGACCGCGCCGACCGAAGAGGTGCAGCGCGCGATCGACCGTATTCTCAAACTGCTCGCGGGTGAACCCGATGATCTCCGGGACATCGCGCTCGATCTCGACGGCGTGCCCGAATTCAACCGCGGCGTCTACGATATCGCCCGCACCATTCCACCGGGCCAGACCATGACCTATGGCGATATCGCCAAGAAACTCGGCGGCGTCGAACTATCGCGCGATGTCGGCCAGGCGCTCGGCCGCAACCCTTGCCCGATCGTGGTGCCATGTCATCGCGTGCTGGCCGCGGGCAAAAAGCCAGGCGGGTTTTCCGCTAGAGGCGGCGTTGATACCAAACTAAAGATGCTCGCGATCGAAGGCGCAGCCGTCAATCACACGCCGAGCCTGTTCGATTGAGAGGCTTCTCCCTCGCCCCGCTCTTGCGGGGAGAGGGTTGGGGTGAGGGGCTTTTTCGCGAGTTCGGATACTCGCCTTCAGGCCTGTACCCCCTCACCCGGACCGCATCTCGCCGATGCGATCCGACCTCTCCCCGCAAGCGGGGAGAGGTGAAACCAAGGCCGCTGCTTGTTCTCAGCTCACCGCTTCGCAACTAAACCCATCGCCCTTGCGGCGGATTTTGCCGGTCGACGGTGACGGCAAGTGCGCGGTGCAGCAGAGCGTGTCGGTGTCGCAATAGCGTTCCAGGACATGTTTCCGAGTGACGGCAGCCTGCACCGGATCGACGTCGAACCGCGGCGACAGTTCCGGATGCTGCAACTGAAGCGGCGAATGAACCATATCGCCAACGAAAACCGCATCGTCCTTACCCCGGCCGAGGGCGAAAGCAACATGGCCTGGCGTATGACCCGGCGTCGGCAAAATGCGCAAGTGATCGCCGAGCGCAAAATCATCGCCGACGATGTCGGCCCGCTTGGCCTCGACGACGGGCAGGACGCTGTCGCCGAACGGCGGCACAGCCGTCTTGGCGTGTTGTTCGGCCCAGTAGTCGTATTCGGTCTTGCCGAAGACGTAACGCGCCTTGGGAAACGTCGGAACCCAGCGTCCGTTTTCCATCCGCGTGTTCCAGCCGACGTGATCGACATGCAGATGCGTGCACATCACGAAATCGATATCCTCGACCGAAAGCCCTGCGGCCTTTAGCGCCCGCATATAGGTGTCGTCGGTCTTCATGTTCCACTTCGGGCGCTGCGGCCGCGATTTGTCGTTGCCGATGCAGCTATCGATCAGGATGGTGTGGTGCGGCGTGCGCACGACATAGGATTGAAAGCAGAGGATCAGAACGTCGTTCTCATCGATCGCGCCCGTTTTGCGCATCCAGTCGCGGTTCTGCGCCAGCAGGTCAGGCGTGAGCTGGGGAAACAGGTCGAGCGCGGGCAGGAACGTGGTTTCCTGCTCAATGATGCGATGAATGGTGAGATCGCCGGCGGTGAATTTCAGGCTCATGGCGGCTCTCGCTTTGTTTACGCCGTCGGCGGGACCGAGATCTTGATCGACGGTCGCTCCAGTATCCGCTCGTTGAAGGCGGCGAGGTTGGGATAGGCCTTGCGCCAGCCGCAGTCAGCATAGCGGAAATCGGCATAGCCAAGCACGCAAGCAAGCGAGATCTGCACGATGTCGAGCGGCCGCGACAACACCTGTGGTTTTTCGTTGAAGCGCGCCATGCCCTTCCAGGCCCGGTTCCAGTGGTCGTCGGCCCACCCCTGCCACTTCAGCTCTTTCGGCCGCACCATATTTTCGTAGCGGCAGAGCAGCATGGAATCGAGCATTCCTTGCAGCATGGAATGGTCGCTCTTGACCTTCCATCGGTCAGGTCCGCTTGAGGGGATCAGCTTTCCGCCGCCCGCCAGTTCGTCGAGATATTCGACGATGACATAGGAATCGAGGATCACGCTGCCATCGTCTGTTATCAGCACCGGCAGCTTCTTCAGCGGCGTGATCTTCATATACTCGTCGTTGGCCTGCGCTGGCGCCACCGATGTCGGCACGAACTCGATTTTATCGATCAAGCCGAGCTCGATGGCGGCGATGCGGACCTTGCGGGCAAAGGGCGAAGCAGCCGAGAAGGTGAGTTTCATTTTGTGATGGTCCTCAGCGAAGAGAATCTGCTTATTCTTCGTCATGGTCGGGCTTGCCCCGGCCATCCACGTCTCTCTTCCTATGGGCGCGTTAAGACGTGGATGCCCGGCACAAGGCCGGGCATGACGCTCAACGCGTGATCACGCCGCGACGATTTCCTGGCGCTGTTCGCCGAGCCCTTCGATGCCAAGCGTGACGACGTCGCCGACATTGAGAAACTTCGGCGGCTTCATGCCCATGCCTACACCGGGCGGGGTGCCGGTCGCGATCACGTCGCCCGGCATCAGCGTCATGATCTCCGACAGGTAGGACACGATCTTCTTGATGCCGAAGATCATGGTCGCGGTCGATCCGGTCTGGCAGCGCTTGCCGTTGACATCGGTCCACATCGGCAGCTTCTGCACGTCGGCGATTTCGTCCTTGGTGACCACCCACGGGCCGAGCGGGCCAAAGGTGTCGTGCGACTTGCCCTTGGTCCATTGCCCCAGGCGTTCGATCTGGAAGAAGCGCTCCGAGACGTCGTTGCAGACGGCGTAGCCGGCGACGTAATTCAGTGCGTCAGCTTCGGAGACGTATTTGGCGCGGGTGCCGATGATGATCGCAATCTCGACTTCCCAATCGAGCTTGGTCGAACCGCGCGGCTTTTCAACCTTGTCGTTCGGTCCGCACAGGCTGTTATTGCCTTTCATGAAGACGATCGGCTCAGCCGGGATCGCCATGCCGACTTCTTTCGCATGGTCGGAATAGTTGAGGCCGATGGCGATGAATTTCGGCAAGCCGCCGACGGCAGCTCCAATGCGCGGCTTGCCGCCGACCAGGGGAAGCTTGTCGGGGTCAAGGGCGGCGATCTTGCTCAGCGAGGCCGGCGAAAAGGCATCTCCCGCGAGATCGCTGACGTGCGCCGAGAGGTCCCGGATCTGACCGGATTTATCGACCAGGCCGGGCTTTTCCTTGCCAACTTCCCCGTAACGAACAAGCTTCATTTTTCATCACTCCCTAGGTGGTTTCATGTCTTGGGACGCTTCATGGAACAGAGAGCGGCCAAATTCAACTGGCTTGCCGCAAGGCTGCCCCCCGCGTCAGGGGCAGCCTTTGGTCGGCTTTAGGGGCCCGCCGCGATGAATTTGAAGGCATCGCCGTCGCGCTGGATATGGCCAGCGTCGAAATGCCCGCCGATGACCAGCACCGGCCGGTCGGCAAAGCGTGAAAACAGCTCACGCCGGGTCTCGGCCGACTGTTTGGGATCGGAATCGGCAGTCGAGGACCAGTCGAGATGGGCCATCTGGCAGGGGTGGTGGGCGACGTCGCCGGTCAGCAGACCTTCCTCGCCCTCCGAGCGGATATGAAGGCTGACATGGCCCGGGCTGTGGCCCGGCGTCGGGATCAGGGTGATCTCCTCGCAAATCCTGGCGTCACTGGCGACAAGATCGGCTTGGCCGGCCGCGACGATCGGCGCCACGGAATCCGCAAAGATCGCGGCCTTGTCGGGCTCCACGCTGTGGTCGCGCCAATAGGCGTATTCGCTCGCGCCGAACAGGTAGCGCGCCTTCTCGAAGGTCGGCACCCAGCGCCCGCCCTCAAGCCGCGTATTCCAGCCGACATGATCGACATGCAGGTGCGTGCACAGCACGGTGTCGATGCTCTCGGGCGGAAAGCCGGCCGCTGTGAGGTCGTCGAGGAACGGTCCTTTTCGATCATTCCAGGTCGGAACGGTGCGATGTTGTTTGTCGTTGCCAAGCCCGGTGTCGACCACGATCCGCCGTGTCGGTGTTTCGACCACGAGCGCATGGATCGACATCTTCAGGCGGCCGTCTTCGGTCGCGAAATGCTGGATCAGCCACGGCAGTTGCCGGATTTCTTCGCGGCCCGCGAGCGGCAAAATGAAACGCGTGTGGCCGACCGTTTCCAGTTCGACGACTTTTGTGATTTTGACGTTGCCGATTTTCCAGTGCATCCGGCGCGTCCCTTTGTTCAACCGGCGC
>DATHPL010000289.1:0-11536 GCA_035483915.1 Bradyrhizobium sp. | reverse complement strand
GCGGCCGCTTCGATTGACGACGCTGCAATCAGCGCCGAGCAGAGAATTGCGACAAGCGTCTTTCGCATTTTGATCTCCGCAATGCTGGCCGCGCTTTTCCGAAGTCGCTTTTGCCTCATTTGAAGACTAGCACTTTTGTTGTGTCGCTGTGAGGGCTGTTCGAGAGCCCGTCGCATCAGAGCATCAGACGCCATGTTCCGGCTGAGCGGCCAATTTCCGCTCAGGCCTGAAAAGCCGACACCCCGTCTTTATGAATTCACGCCCTGGACCGCGCTTGCCGGCCGCACGATCGGCGGTTTGGCGTTGAGGCCTTCGACCTGGAAGCCCGCGACGCGCTTGTAATTGGTGGCAATGTCTTCCAGTTCTTGTCGGGACAGCACGTCGGTGACGTCGTTGAAACCGTCAGGTGCGCGCTCCTCGACCAGTTGCATCACCTGCTCGGGCCCGTTGCGGCGATTGAGCAGGACAAGGTCGGTCGTCGCGGGACGCCGCTCGGCTTCATAGGCCGTCAGCGCTGCGCCAGTCGAACCGTGCGTTTGGATCTCCCGGGTGAGAACCCTCGCATCGAGGATGGCCTGCGAGGCGCCGTTGGAGCCGACCGGATACATCGGATGCGCGGCATCGCCCATCAGGGTGACGCGGCCGAACGTCCATTGTGGAATCGGATCGCGATCGACCAGCGGATATTCGAACGCATGCTGGCAGTTGCGGATCAGGCCGGGGACGTCGAGCCAGTCGAATGTCCAGTCCGCAAACCATGGCAGGAATTCTTCGAGCCGGGCCGTCCGGTTGTAGTCCTCCCGGCGCCACTGATAGGTCGGCGGCATGTGCCGCTCGGCGATCCAGTTGATCTGGAAGTTGCCGTTGCGGTCAGGATTTTTTGCAATCGGGTAACAGACGAATTTCAGCGTCTCGTGACCGGCCATGATCATGGTGCGGCCGGAAAGAAAAGCCTTTGCCGTTGTGACGCCACGCCAGAGAATGCGGCCGTTCCAGATCGGCGGTCCTTCGTTCGGATAAAGCTTCTCCCGCGCGGCAGAGTGAATGCCGTCGGCGGCGATCAGAACCGCGCCGTCGTGATCGCCCGCCAGTTTGCCGGTAGCCCTGTCGACGAAGCTCGCCCGAATGCCATCGGAGGTTTCGGTCCAGCCGCTCAAATGGTAGCTGGTGAGAATATTCTCAGGCCCCAGCCGTTCGGTGGCGGCCTCGAGCAGGATCTGTTGCAGGGTGCCGCGGTGGATCGAAAATTGCGGCCACCTATAGCCCGCTTCCAGTCCACGAGGCTCGCTCCAGATCGGCCGGCCATGCTTGGAGAAATAGGCCAATTCCCGAGTAGCGACGCCCGCGGCATCGAGCCGCTCATGCAAGCCAAGCTCGATCAGTTCGCGAACGGCATGCGGAAGCACATTGATGCCGACCCCGAGCGGCTTAAGCTCGGCTACGCTCTCGAAGACTTTGGCGCGAACGCCGATCTGATGCAGGCTGAGCGCCAGTGTCAGGCCGCCGATGCCGCCGCCGGCAATAAGAACCGTCATGTCGATCTCATCCTCCTAGTGGAGTGGATTTGACATTCGCTACCCTGTGCTAGCCGCGAGTTCGTGAGGCGAATGTCAGATCCAAACTCCACTAGCAACTTGAATTTGCTAGTGGTCCTTCAATTCCAACATTCGCAAAATTGCTTGCCGAAACGGGATGCGAATGTAGGAATTGGACCACTAAAGGGCGTCATGACATGGGTGGCAGGAGTGGGCAACTGCGAAAGGCCTTTTGGCGAACGCCGCCCGTGAGAGGCCGAGCCCGAAAATCGATCCGGTCTATCCGGGCCTCGAAGGCCGCCGTTTCGGTCCGTCCAACTCGCGGCCGGTTTCCAGCATCAGCTTGCGCAGCCAGATCGAGCCGGGATCGAACTGGGCGCGCGTCGGATAAAACATGTGTTGCTCGTCGATGCCGGGATCGAGCGGTGGCGTGACCGTTTTCAACGACAACTGCTTGGCCAGCGCCGCGATCAGTCGGCGCGGGACGAATGCCACGAGGTCGGTGCGGGCCGTAACATGCAGCGCCTCGATATAACCGGGTACGACGAGCGCGATCCGCCGTTCGATCCCTTTGGTGTGCAGCCAGCGGTCGATCAGGTCCTCGTTCTGGCCGCGGATCACGACCGCCACATGCCGCGCGCCAAGGAAAGCTTCGCGCTTCTTTAGTCTTGCGCCGACGGGATGTCCTTGACGCACCGCAAGCGCGTCGCTGTCGATATAGAGGCGCTGGCGGTGAAAGCCCTTGAAGGCGTCGCCGATCGAGATGACGAGGTCGATGGTGCGGGCGAATTCTGCGTTAAAGATCGCTGGCCCCCGCCACGGCACCACATCGATCGTCACCCCCGGCGCCTGCTTCGTCACCTTTTCCATCAGCGGCGGCATCAGAAGTTCGACCGCCAAATCCGGCATCATCAGGCGGAAGTGCCGTTCGCTCCGGCTGGCGTCGAATTCATCCGGCGCAAACAGTCCGCGCACCTGATCGAGCGTCTGTGCGAGCGGGCCGCGCAGGGCTTGCGCCCGCGGGGTCAATTCCATCCGCGCGCCGGTGCGCACCAGAAGCGGATCGCCGATCACGTCGCGCAACCGTTGCAGCGCGTGGCTCGCCGCGGGCTGCGACAGGCCAATCCGCATCGCTGCGCGGCTGACGCTTGCTTCCTTGAGCAGCGCGTCGAGCGCGACCAGCAGGTTGAGGTCAAGCGAATTCAAATTCATGGAATGAATAGATATCATAGTTCATATCGATTGGAAGAATGAGAAATCTCGGTGCAATGCTTGGCGGAGCATTTCACCGCCGAAAGGGATCGCCATGAACGACACCACCAGCAACAAGAAACTGATCGAGCAGATTTTCGCAGCCGCCGGCAGTCCCGATCCCGCAATTCGAGACCGCGCGCTGTTCATCGCCAGTCTCGCGGACGACGCCATCTGGACCGTGACCGGTCAATATTCGTGGTCGCGCACCTTCACCGGCAAGCAATCGATCATGAACGACCTGCACGGTCACGTTCGCACCAGGCTCGCCGAGCGGACGCGCACGATTGCACATCGCTTCATTGCCGACGGCGACCATGTCGCGGTGGAGGCCAAGGGCGACAACATCACGCGGGAAGGTGTGCGCTACGACAACGACTATTGCCTGGTGTTCCGCCTGGAGGGCGGCAAGATCAAGGAGATCAGGGAATATTGCGACTCGGTGCTGACCGAAAAGGCGCTGGGGGAATTTCCAGTCTCAAAAATTCCTGCGGCAATCTGAGCCATACATATTCCGTGTGGCGGTCCACGCGTTTGTGACGGAGAATGAAATCCGGCTGTGAGGTCTCCGTCGGCGATTTGCGATATCAAAGGACATAAGGCGGCATCGCGGCCGCCGCAGGGAGATGACCATGTCGAAGGCATCGAAGGAGTTCATCAATCCAGAGTCCCTGATTGCGCCGGGGCCCGCCGTGTATTCGCACGCCGCCAAGGTCAACCGCGGAACGATCGTGTATATTTCCGGCCAGGTCCCGAGCGATGTGTCCGGCAAGATCATCGGCGAAGGCGATTTCGAGGCACAGGTCGAGCAGGTCTTCGCCAATCTCAAGATTGCAGTTGAGGCTGCCGGCGGCGTGATGGCCGATATCGTCAAGCTGAATTACTTTCTCGCCGCCGAGGTCGATCAGACGGTCGTGCCGAAAATGCGCCCGATCCGCGACCGCTACCTCAATGTTGCCAAGCCGCCGGCCAGTACGTTCGTCGTGGTAAGCCGCCTGATGCGGCCGGGGTGGCTGATCGAGATCGAGGCGGTCGCAGCAATCGACGACTGAGTGCAAAAATGACCGAAATGGAATGTGCCTGAAACGAAAACGGCGCCGCTAGTGGTCCGATTCTAACATTCGCATCTCGTCTCGGCAGCCACTTCTGCGAATGTTAGAATCATGGGACCACTAGCAACCCGGTCAGGCGACCTTGGTCTTGAGGTGGCGGAACATGATGTGGCGGGCTTCGTCGTCCATCTCGGCCTTGAAGGTGAATTTGTCCTTCAGCGCGATCGCACGCGCCGCTGCGGGGCGAGCCGAGACTTCATCATGCAGGCGCTTCACGTTAGGATATTTCGTGAAGACATCATCTCCGAGCACGTACGGCGCCATGCGCACCCAGCCCCAGAACGCCATGTCGACGATCGTGTAGGTGTCGCCGACCATGTATTTGCTCTTGGCGAGATGGTCGTCGAGAATCTTGTAGTGGCGATGGGCTTCGAACTGATAGCGGTTGTGCGCGTATTCGAGGTCCTTGGGCGCTGCGTGCTTGAAATGCACCGCCTGTCCCGAATAGGGACCGAGGCCCGTGGCGATGAACATCAGCCACGAATAAAGCTCTGCGTGGGTTTTCGGCGTGTTGGCGGGCATGAACTTGCCGGTCTTCTCGCCGAGGTAGAGCAGGATCGCGTTGCTATCGAAAACGAACACGCCGTCATCGTCGATCGCCGGCACCTTGCCGTTCGGATTCACTTTGAGGAATTCCGGCTTGAACTGGTCACCCTTGCGGGTATCGACCGGAATGAGTTCGCAAGGAAGGCCAGTTTCTTCCAGAAACAGCGCGACCTTGTTGGGGTTCGGTGCGCCGTTGAAGTAGAACTTGAGCATTCAGATCTCCCTTTTCGTTGTTGCGGCAAAATCGGGGACGCGGGCTAATGGCCGCGAACAGCCATTTCTTGCACAAATTTTGCGGCAAAGAGCAAGCGACGAGTTTGTGAGGGGCTGCCGGTTGCGACCTCGCCGGTCTGCAAGATCGTCGACTAGTACACGCCCGGCAGCAAACGGGCCGTCCGCGCCATGTAGTCCGCGTATTCCGGAAAGCTTTGGAGTAGCACCCGTTCCTCGTATTCCATCCGCCGCAGCTGGAATGCCCATACCAGTACCAGTAACAGCAGCGCCCATACTGACAGGTGCTGCAACGCAATCCCGGCGATTGCGACCATCTCGCCGAGATAAAGTGGATGGCGGACCATGGCGTACGGCCCGCTGGTTACCAGTCGTCGGGCCTGCGGCAGGAGGCTGATCGAACGTCCGAGAACAATCAGCGCGCAAATCGCGAAAATGATGCCGGCGACCAGCAAGAGAAGCGAGGCCAGATAAAGCGCATACGACAGCTCTTGCGGCGGAAGCAGCAGGAATGCGAGGCTCGAAAAGGTGCCGACCACGGCAGCAAAGCGTGGATAGAACCCTGTTGTGCTCCGCTGCGGAATGTAACGCACCGTATACATCACAACCGACAGCGCGAAGAAAACCAGCGTGCTGACCTCCGAGAGGGTGCGAAAGACGAGGGTAGCGGGGAGCACAGATGGATCGGTCCAGACAAACAGCGCAACCAGCGCGACCCGTTGGGCCAGCGATGGCAGCATTTGCGCCATGCTAAACGCAAACCAGGCTATAACAGGAGCGGCAGCGAATAGATCGTAGAACTTGGTCCGCCGAAGCGCCCCGAGATGCCCCTTCATGGCGACTATCATTTTACCCAATCGCTAATGCCAACGTCGCGGGGAGCCGACGGGAAGAAAACTTTCTGTGCTGTGCAACGGCATTCTCCACGGTGTGGATGAAACGAGAAGGGTCGGCACTTCCGTATCAACAGCAGCAGACCGCCCTTCAGGCAAGATCCATCTACATTCATAGTAAGCGATTTTACCCCGCGTGACCGGAAGCGGCGAAAATCTAGGCCGTGAACCCATAAATCTTCCGGCTAACAGCTTGCCAGAGTTTGTTATGCAACGATAGCAACCAAATTCCGAACCGCAGCTAAGTGACGCGATGCGCCAATCGTGGTCATCGCGCGAGCAAGCGTCCGCTCCTGCTGAACCGGTCTTGTCTTTTCTTCGTCGGTTAGCTGTGAGCCAAGGGGTTATGCGGGGGCGTGGCAAGGTTGGACGTGGCGATGCGACCCTGCGAGGCGCCGACCGCCGCGTGTCCCGCGAGTTGAACAAACCGGGGAAGTTGCGGCGAGTATAGTCAGTCGCGTGTCGCCTGCGTCGCGAAGTCGCAACGACAAAGACGCAACGGCCGAACGATTCCTGCGATCGAGCGTTGATAGCTCGGGCGAACCACGAGCTACGAGGAGCAGCAACCATGCTTCCGCTTGGCGGTCGCTTTGCAGCTTTTCTACTTGGCGCTTCCGTAATTGTAATTGCAGCGAGCGTCGGCGCGCATGCCCAGGATACCGGGAGGCCCGCGCCCCATGCGCCGATGGCCCGGCCTGCGCCACCGCCTATGGCACGTCCGGCGCCACCTCCAGCGATGGCTCGACCTCCCGCCATGGCCCGCCCCGCACCGCCCCCCGCGATGGCGCGGCCCCCCGCACCGGCGTTCCGGCCCGCGCCGCCGCCACAGCGTCCAGCCATGGCGCCGCGTCCAATGCCGCAAATCGCTGCACCGCCTCGCGCCGCCACGCCGAGAATCGCCGCACCGTCGCGTCCGAGCGCGCCACCCTCCCTGTCCGCTCGTCCCTCGCAACAGGAGCCGGTCGGCCAGCGCGAACAGCGCATTCAACAGCCCGTTCAGCAATCGCGCCAGACCCCGCAGGAGCGGCAGCGCGACGCGCCTTCGCGCCGGAGCGTGCAGCGCCGGGAGCGCATCGATCAGCTGCGGCAGCGCGTGCAGGAACTGAAGTCGCAACAGCCAGGAGGCGCGCGCGAGCAACGCGCGCAGCAGCGGCTTCTGCAGACAGAACAGCGCCAGCTCCAGCGTGAGCAGCGTGTGCAGCGGCTACAGCAGACCGGTGAGGAACGGCAACGTGACATCTTTTCGCGGCAGAGCACGCAACGTCAGGATCGCATCGACCGATTGCAGCGACGCGTACAGCAGTTGCAGTCGGAGCAGCCGCAAGGCCAGCGGGCGCAACGCGCACAGCAACGGTTACTACAAACGCAACAGCGCCTGCTCCGCGACGAAGAGCGCCTGCAAAAGCGTGACCTGGCGCGGCAGGAGCAGTTGGGAATCCGACCTCCGGTTGCGCGCCCGGCCGATGCCGCCGCGGCACGAGCCGCAGCGCGCGGACGATTTGCAGCGCGCTTCGCCAATGCTGACCTAAAGGCCGCCGAGGCTACTCGGCACCACGGCTGGGCCCCCCGCCACGCCTGGCGGCGCGGCCTGCGCGCGGTGTTCGTGCCGTGGGCCGGCCACGTGTTCTGGCCCTATGCCTATTCCGACATATTCCAATACACGTTCTGGCCAAGCGGCTACGACCCCGGCTACTGGGCCTATGCCTACGATGACTTCGTCGACACCGTGTTCTGGGGGGTGAGCAGTCCATATGGCGCCTATGCCAGGCTAGGCCCGGCCGAAGATCAGGCGAGCGGCGAAGCAACCACAAACTCTCGACCGCGAGAATCTTCAAGCGAGAGCCCGCAGGCTCTCAGGCAACTGTGCCGCGAACCGGAAAAAGGCATCACCGGCTGGCCGATAGACTCCGTCGAGCAGGCAGTACAGCCGACGCCTGAGCAGCGCCTGCTGCTGGACGAGTTGAAGAGCGCGGGCGCCAGGGCCGCCGATGCCTTCAAGGAGTCTTGCGGGGATTCGTATGCGATGACCCCGCCCGGCCGCCTGAGGGCGATGACGAGCCGCATCAGCGCCACGCTTGAGGCGGTGCGGATCGTGCGGCCCGCACTGGAGAAGTTCTATGGTTCCCTGAGCGACGAGCAACAGGCCCGTTTCAATGCGCTCGGCCCCGATATCGGCGAGCGCTCGCAACAGCCGCCGCAGCAGGCAGCCAACGCGCAGCCTGATACCTGCGGCGATCCGAAAACTGGCCTGACCCAGTTGCCGATCGAGCGGATCGAAGCCGTGATACGCCCGGCGGGGACACAAAAGGATGCGCTCGAGCATCTCAGCGCAGCGACGGAGAAGGCCGTTCGAGGGCTGCAGGCTGCCTGTCCGGACGACGCACCGCTCACGCCAGTGGGGCGAATGGAGGCGATGGAGAAACGGCTCGAGGCCATGATGCAGGCGGCCAAACTCGTGCAGCCGGCATTGGATGAGTTCTATGCCACACTGAGCAGCGAGCAGAAGGCACGCTTCAATGCGCTGGGACAGTTCGCGGGTCGCTGATCGCCAGGCGCAAGGGAACGGCGTGATTCACAAGCGTTGCCGGCCGTCGACTCCCCCGAGATATTTCCCGATTCCGATCGGTAATGCGCGACAATCCGAGTTCGCTATTTCGATATAGAGCGCGATTGAACATTTGGGATCGACGGGTTCCACGCGCACCGCGGGTTGACTGCGACGGCAAACCATTCGGTGAGCGTATTGTGCGAAATCGTCGCGCGACAAACATGCGACTGTCGAAGTAACCAACGCGGTAGTACAGACCACCTAAACGAGTGGGCCCACCGGGCATCGCTGCGCTTGCAGCGGCAACAAAACGGTTGCGCCCTTCATCGCATCCTGGGTGCAACATGCATCCTGAGTGCAACAGGGAGGACTCTGATGCGCTATCTCCTGCCAAAAATCTGTGTCGTCACCACTGCTGTGTTTGCCGCCAATGCGGCCAATGCGAGCGAAGAACTCATCAAGATGTCGCAAAACCCGAAAGAGTGGGTGATGCCGACCGGCAACTACGCCAACCATCGCTATTCCAAACTCAACCAGATCACTGCCGAGAACGTAGCCAAATTGCAGGCGGCGTGGACGTTTTCGACCGGCGTCCTGCGCGGCCACGAAGGCGGACCGTTAGTAATCGGCAACGTCATGTACATCCATGGTCCGTTTCCCAATCCGGTCTTTGCGCTCGACCTGAACAATGAGGGCAAGATCCTTTGGAAATACGAACCCAAGCAGGATCCCGACGTGATCCCGATCATGTGCTGCGACACGGTCAACCGCGGCTTGGCCTATGGCGACGGCAAGATTTTCCTGCATCAGGCCGACACAACGGTGGTCGCTCTCGACGCCAAGACGGGCGACGTCGTCTGGTCGGTCAAGAACGGTGATCCGGCGAAGGGCGAGACCGGCACCTCGGCGCCGATGGTGATCAAGGACAAGGTGTTCATCGGCATCTCCGGCGGCGAGTTTGCGGTTCGTGGTTCGATGACCGCCTACGACATGAAAACCGGCAAGCGGGCTTGGCGCGCCTATTCGGTCGGTCCGGACGATGAAATGCTGATGGATCCGCAGAAGACGACGGAACTTGGCAAGCCGGTCGGCAAAGATTCGAGCCTGAAGACCTGGCAAGGTGACCAGTGGAAGCTCGGCGGTTCGACCACCTGGGGATGGTACTCCTACGATCCCGAACTCAACTTGGTCTATTACGGCTCTGCCAATCCCGGCACCTGGAATCCGAGCCAGCGGCCGGGCGACAACAAATGGTCCATGACCATCTTCGCGCGTGACGCTGACACCGGGACCGCCAGATGGGTTTACCAGATGACGCCTCACGACGAATGGGACTACGACGGCGTCAATGAAATGATCCTCGCTGACCAGACTATCGGTGGGGCACCGCGAAAGCTTCTGGTTCATTTCGACCGAAACGGGTTCGCCTACACACTCGACCGAACCAACGGCGAGCTTCTTGTTGCGGAAAAATACGATCCGGCCGTTAACTGGGCCACCAAGGTCGATTTGGACAAGAACTCCAAGTCCTATGGCCGTCCCCTTGGCGATCCCAAATACTCGACGCAGAAAGAGGACGTCAACGCGAAGGGGATCTGCCCGGCTGCGCTGGGTACCAAGGATCAACAGCCTGCGGCATTCTCGCCTGATACCGGCTTGTTCTACGTGCCGACAAATCATGTCTGCATGGACTATGAGCCGTTCAAGGTAAGCTACACAGCCGGACAGCCCTATGTCGGGGCTACGCTGTCGATGTATCCGCCTCCCGGTGAGACCCACATGGGGAACTTCATCGCCTGGGATGCCCGCACCGGCAAAATTGCCTGGTCGAACAAGGAACAGTTCTCGGTCTGGTCGGGCGTATTGGCGACCGCGGGGAACGTCGTGTTCTATGGGACGCTCGAAGGCTATCTCAAGGCCGCCGACGCCACGACCGGCAAAGAACTCTTCAAGTTCAAGACACCCTCGGGCATCATCGGAAACGTGACGACCTACGAGCACAACGGCAAGCAGCATGTTGCCGTTCTGTCCGGAGTGGGCGGTTGGGCCGGCATCGGCCTTGCTGCCGGACTGACAGACCCGACCGCCGGACTGGGCGCCGTTGGCGGCTATGCCGGCTTGCGCAATTACACATCACTGGGTGGTCAGCTCACCGTGTTCGCGCTACCGGGCAACTAAGCGACGGCGATTACCGTCTCGTTTCCCGCGGAGACCGCACGGGTTCACGGGTAGACGCCTTATTCGAACGATGTCCGGTAATGGGATGGACCGGCTGCTTCCCCCGCGGGGAAGCGGCCGAGATCCAGGCCATGAACCCATAAATCTTCCGGCTGACGGCTTGCCGGAGTCCGCTATGTACCGTTAGCGACCAAATTCCGAACCGCAGCTAAATGACGCGATGCGCCAACGCCGAACCTGCGCTTATTTGGACTCCATGCGCCACGAGCCGTCCCAATTCTCGGGCGGCGGATTTCGCTCAAAGTCGGCAACACGAGCGAGTAGTGAGATCGAGGGACCATCGTCGGATGCCGCCGCGAGCGCATCAGTAAACGCGGCGCGGGCCTCGTCCCAGCGCTGCGCCCGATAGGCCGCCAATCCTGCAGCGTAGCGCTCGCGCAACAGCGTTTGTTGTGGTGTGAGCGCATCTTTCCCGCCCATGACATCATAGACCGTCTGCGGCTGGCTCAGGCCGACGACCACCACGCGATCGATCTCCCGGAGTTCGAAATCGGCGGCGCACATATTGGCGGTCGCCTCCGAGATCAGGCAGCGGCTGCCATAGGCCTTGTTCGCCGTCTCCAGCCTTGAAGCGAGGTTCACGGTGTCACCCATCACCGTGAAGCTCATCATGTATTCTGAACCGATGCTGCCGACCAGCGTCTCGCCCGTAGCGATTCCGATCCTGAGATCGCAGTCGGCCGGGATGGTGCGCACGCCAAGTAATTCCGGCAGTTCCTTCCGCAAGCCGGTCAGGCGGCTGATCATGTCGATGGCGGCAGAGCAGGCGCATTTCGCCTGATCTGTATCTTCGATGAAGGGCGGTCCCCAATAGGCCATGATGCCATCGCCAATGTATTTGTCGATCACGCCGCGATGCGCATGGATGGGTTCGGACATGGTCGACAGATAGCGGTTCATGATCTTGACCAGACCCTGCGGCGTGAAGCCCTCGCTCAGCGCCGTGAAACCTTTCATGTCGCAGAACAACACCGTCATGACCCGCCGCTGCCCTTCGGCAGCGGCTCCTGCGGTTTCACCGAGCAGTCTGTCGGCAATCCGGGGATCTATGTAGCGGCCAAACGTCTCCCGGATGCGCTGGTTCTGGCGCAGCCGCTCGATCATGCGGTTGAATGCCGCCGAGAGCTGGCCGATTTCGTCGCGCGTTGTCACGCTGATTGAGCGGTCGAGCCGGCCGGCCTC